>JAGLTB010000075.1 GCA_023270155.1 Candidatus Heimdallarchaeota archaeon
TTCTCCAACTTTTCTTAACTCGTTTGTAGCGCCAGCTCTCTTGTCTGACAAATTTAGGCCTTCTCGCGCTAATTTCTTTGCGCTTTTTCAATAATTTCTTTTTATCAACTGTCATAGTCACTCACAGTAGAATGTTACCTTTTCAAAGTATTATGCTATCACTTCTGATGTAGTTTTTAATACTTTTTATTGGTAAGAAAATTATAAATGAAAAAATAAGTGATAAATATAGGAAAAAAAAGAAATTTAATAAAGCGAAGAAATTGTTTTAGTTTCGATCCCAACGCCAGACTCCATCCAAAAATGTTTCAGGATCTTTTCTGCGTTTACCTCTCAATCTACAAGCTTCTTGCATATTAGCAGTTGTCTGTCCAACATCTTGTTTATCTATTCCTTCAATTATTACATCGTCCTTATCTACTCTTACAGTAGTTTCTTCACCAATAATAGGAACATTAATTTGTTTCCTACCACCATAAAGATTCTTTATGGCTACAGTTTTCTTCTTATTATCTGGTTCCACAGTAATAGGAAAATGGCTATAAACTATTTTCGATTTGTAAACATACCCTTCAGTTACTCCCTTAATCATGTTTTGAATATAGCCAACTAAAGCTAATGCATTAGCTTTCTTTTTCTTGTTGATGAAATAAGCTTTAACGTTGATTTTTGTCTTAGTTTTCTTCAATTCTACATCGAAATCAGAGAAATCTCTTGTGAGTGTTCCTTTAGCTCCTTCTACTGTCACAACTTTATCTTTCAGTGTAAGAGTAACATTTTCCGGCAAGTCAATATCCTTTTCTAAATATAATTGTTGCATGTAATCACCTCAGAACATATAGGCTAACAGACGCCCTCCAACTCCTTTTTCTTTGGCGTCTTCGTGACTCATAACTCCTTCAGGAGTAGTAACTACTAAAATTCCAAATCCTCTAGCGGGTAGATATTTCCTTTCTTCTTCTTCATATTTATCCTTTTTAACAGGAAAACGAGGTTTGATAACTCCACATTTATTTATACGTCCAAGAAGTTGGATATCGAACATCCCCCCTCTATGATTTTCTATATATTCTAATTCACCGAGATATCCTGCTCTTTGTACAGTTCTTAATACATTAGCTATTATCTTGCTTGCAGGCTTAACAGTGACGGTCTTCTTTCCTGTCTTTTCAGCATTCAAGATTGCAATTAAAGCATCTGATAGTGTATCCATTTGCATATTATTACCTCCTTATCCTCCACGACTTCCTGTTTTTTTGAAGCCAATTTTGGTGTAAATTTCTCTAATACATCTTCTACAGACATACAACCCACTCCGCCTAATTACAGCTTTGTGAGTTCCACAACGTCTGCAGGTTCGAGAACCTTTTCCATAGTTTATTTCTCTTCTTTTTTGCATTTTCCGTCACCTAAACAATCTTAACCTCAAACTCTGTCCTCATAAACTCCATTGCTTCTGTTGGAGTTAGTAAATGTTTTTTGGGGACCTTCTTTCTTTTTCTTTGTCTATACTTCAATCTATAACCTGGTCTTTCCAGTTTTACAACTACGTTGAATCCTATAGTTCCTAACACTGGATCAAATGGCGCATTTTCGATATCGACATGTTCGTTTATACCAAAGGCAAAGTTTCCTTGATTATCAAAAGAATTTGCTTTTATTATATGATCATAAGCGTAAAGCAATCTTTTTAGCATAGCTTTAGCGTCTTCTCCTCTTAATGTAACTAAAGCAGCTATGGCTTCTCCTTTTCTGATATTGAAACCTCTGACACTTTCCTTAGCATATCTATCCACAGGTTCTTTGTTTGTAATCTGTCGTAGAATCTCTTTTGCTCTTTCAAATCTTGGTCCTGATTCACCAATAGAAGCATTAATAATTAAGGCAGTTAATCGAGGTTTTTTCATCGGACTCTTTTTCCACTCTTCAGCGAATTGAGGCACAAAAGTTTCTTGTTCTATAGCTTCATCACTCATTAGCTTTCACCTTCTCTTTCTTGCCTTCAATAGTAACGCTTGGAGATTCAGCTCCAATAACAAAGATATACCTGTACAAAGTAACTAGCCTTTCTCCTTCAGATGTGGTTAATGTCACTGTTCTTGTTTTCTTTGTCCCGTGACTACTTATTTCTTCAATAATCCCGTGCTTACCCATCCATCTGCCACTTGTAACGAAACCATAATTGCCAATCTTTAGTTCATAGCTTTCTAGTATTTTCTGGTCTGGAATGGATATTTTCAATGTGTCATGAGTATAATAGGATTGGTTTTTTGAATCTTCTGGACCTAAAATAAGATTTCGACCATCATGAAGATTTATTTGAGTCAATCCTCCTTTTATTGTAGTCTTATTTTTGATCTGGCACAGTTTTACATTCATTTCGCTTTCAGTAATGGGAACTGTTCTAAGTCCCACTTTTGGTAAGTAAATCATCCTGTAGTGTTCGTTTATTTTTGGAAATGAGAGTACATCCATAAATCCTAAAGGATATTTTCGGTTTGTTTTTATTCTCCCATCTACGACTACATTTCGTTCGTATAAAATCCTCTTTATTTCGCTCATGTTTCTAGCATAGTTAAACATATCTCTGAGTAGAATAGCTATCGGGATACAATCATCTGCTGCGTGTGGTCCAGGAGCAGGTTTTACTGTAAACGTGAATTCTTTCTTGGGAACAGGAATATGCTTGGAAACCACAAATCTCTTTAGATGTCTTTTGCTTCCACTTTTTGTCATGATGATACCTCCTCTTTATCAGCAGTAGGTTTCTTGGCAGTAGGTT
>JAGLTB010000076.1 GCA_023270155.1 Candidatus Heimdallarchaeota archaeon
TGGTTCTTCAACTGCTGGTTCTTCAGCTTCTAGTTCTTCAAATTCATCAAATAGATCTTCTTCCTCTGGGAGATCATAATCTTCAAGTGTTTCTTCTAACTCTTCCTCTTCATCATATATCCCCTCAGTCAACTCTTCTTCAGTAAGCTCTTTCTTTGTACGTCTCTGAATTATTTCTCTACGTTTTTTGTCTCTTAAATGTAAAGAAGTAATTACAACATTACTTGGATGAACAGGAAAACTAACGATGGTACCATCAGCTTTCTCTTTACTATGCCCTTCAATGTGAATTGAATATTGTTGAGGTAAAACTCTAATTACCTTTCCCTTGATTTCTTCATCGCCTGATTTGTTTTTGAAAACTGTAACTTTATCATCCTTATGAATTGGAAGACGACGAATACCATATTTCTCTTTAAGTGCGTCTGAGAGTAGTGCTGTCATCATTCTGTTTCGAATGTGATAAGGAGCTTTGAAGTATCTTTTACGTTGTTTTCGTGGTTGTTTTGTTTTTATTGTTGTCATTTTCATCACTCCTAAACTATAATAGATGCTTGATGAGCAATCCTTGGCCACTTTTCAGCTGCTTCTTTGGCAATGGGTCCTCTAATTTCACTTCCAAGAGGATCACCTACTTCGTTTGTTAACACAACGGCATTCTCTTCAAATTGAATCCAATCTCCAGAACGACGACGGAATCCTAGTTTTTGTCTTACAACAACCGCTGAGAAAATTTGCTTTCTTCTTTGTGGAGTTCCTTGTTTTACAGATACAATAACCATATCTGATACAGAGGCACGGGGGATACGATTGAGTCTTCCTCTATAGCCTTTTACTGCAATTATTTGCACTATTCTTGCTCCTGAGTTATCTGCACATTGAATTCTGGAGCCCACCATTAGTCCTTTTGTTATATGAACTTGAGTTCGTCCAACTGTTTTTCTTTTCGCCATAATACCACCTTAATTCAACTTTTGAACAACTACGAAACTAACTGTTTTTGCTAATGGACGACATTCTGCTGCTAAAACCATATCTCCTTCTTTTACGTTGAGACATGGTGGGTTATGAGCAGAAATTTTCCCGTGAGCTCTTTCATATCGTCTATATTTCTTTATGTATTTCAAGAAATCTCGTCGAATAACCACAGTTCTCCTCATTTTATCTGAAATCACTTTACCTTGGAAAACTCTTCCCCTAACAGAAAGTTTACCATGAAAAGGACAACGAAGATCTTCGCATTCAGTTGCAGGTGGTTCTACACCTGGAAGTCCTATATTCTTTACTTTAGACATTCTTTTTTCCACCTCGGTACAGCGTCTTATACCCATGTTCGCTCTTTATTATTCAAAAGTAAAGAGCTAACAATTTCGGCTCCAATTTTCTTGGAGTAAGACGTCAATTACCTCAAATCCCATTTTTATTCTAATAGGATTTACTTTTGACAATCATTTCCCCTCTCCTATCTTTTTAATCCTTTTCATTGTTAAGAAAAATCTCTTTCGCAAAATAAAATTCGTGAAATTACTCCCTATCACCAATTTGGGATTTTTCTTTTAATTCTTGCTTCTGGTTTTCCTAACAAAATTTTACCATCTACTAAATATTTTAAGCCATTTTTCAGTTCTATTTCAAAAAACTGATTTTTCTTTGGAATCCAGATTGTTTTTTTCTCTGTTTCTAATTTTATCATTTGAGCTGTTTCTTCTAAAATCAACCCCCCAATTCCCTCTAATTCTTTAGATGAGCTTTCTTTTATGGTTAGCTTCACGCCACATAATGTGGTAGCTAGTTGAGACCAAACTTCTGATATCCTATCTTTTTTTCTAGTCCTAAGATTCATCTATTTTTCATCTAATTCAGTCATAATGGTTAAAATACGTGCTATTGCTTTTTTATAATCGCTAATTTGTCCTGGATTTTCAATTGATCCTCCAGAAGACAATTCTGAACGAATTGTGAATAATTTCTTTTTGAATTCATCTAATTTTCTTACTCTTTGCTCTTTAGTTAGTTTCCTGATTTCGCTTGTTCGAATAAGTGCCACTCATATCACCTTTATTCTTTTTTTTCTTTCTTCTTAGTTGCTTTCTTTGGCTTAGCTTCTTCTTTCTTCTTAGTTGCTTTCTTTGGCTTAGCTTCTTCTTTCTTCTTAGTTGCTTTCTTTGGCTTAGCTTCTTCTTCTTTCTTGGTAACCTTCTTTGGCTTAGCTTCTTCTTCTTTCTTGGTAACCTTCTTTGGCTTAGCTTCTTCTTCTTTCTTAGTTGCTTTCTTTGGCTTAGCTTCTTCTTTCTTGGTAACCTTCTTTGGCTTAGATACTTTATCTACTTCGTCGAGTTCTGCAAATTCATCTTTTGGTTTCTTCTCTTTTTTGGTCGCTTTGATTTCTTCTTCGATCTCTGGGTACTCTTCAAGTTCTTCAAAAACATCTTCAATAGCTTCTTCACTAATTTCTTCAATTATTTCTGGCTCTTCCCCTTCAGTAACTACAATCATTGATGTTGAAGTAGGTTCGGCAGTTATTTCTATATCGTCAGGAAGCAATGCTTCTCCTTGCATTATGTGAACTTGAACTCCAATTAATCCTCTTCTAATTAGTGCCTGGGCTTTTCCAACATCAACAAATCGCTCAGCGGGATCACCAGCCTTAGCAACAAATCCAGCTCTGAATGTTTCTACTCTTGCCCTTTGGCTTGTTATTTTACCACTAATTTTAATTTCTACTCCTTTAGCTCCAGATGAAAGAATTCTTCTTATTATACCATGTGCACTTCTTCTGAAATGCCTTCCTCTTTCCAATGAGGAAGCTAAACGGAATGCCATAATTCTGGGGTCTATCTCTGGATTATCAACTTCAGTAACTTCAATTTGTGGATTATCAAGATCAAAATCTTCTCTAAGTCTTTCGGTAATTCTATGTATATTTCTTCCTCTTCCCCCAATTGCTAATCCCACTCTCCCTACTTTTAAAATAACTCTATCCCCAAGAGGAGTTCTTCTTAACTCAACTCCCCCATATTCTGCGTTTTTTAATTCATTTGCTAGATATTCATCGATAGCATTTCTTTGATATTTTTTTAATAGATAATCTTTAGTTGTTGGCATTCATTACACCTTAGCTTTCTGCTACTTCAGCTATTAATTCAATATGTACAAATTCTCTAACTTTAGGAGAAGATCTTCCTTGTGCTCTATAAAAAATTGCTTTCTGTTTAGTACCTTGAAGAGTTGATGCATGAATAATTCTACACCTATCAAGTTGCAATTGATTATTTTCCGCATTGTTCTCAAGATTCCTAATAACCTTCAAAATTTCTTTAGCTGCTTTCTCTGGATATCGTCCTCCAGTCCACCCAACTACATTACTTTTGTGACCCACATTTCTTTTGAAGCGTCTGTATGGTACAGCAACCTTTTTTTCAATTACTGCTTCAAGGAACTCTATGGATTGATGGATAGTCATACCTTTTATCGCTCTACATATTTCTCTTGAAGCTTTTCTACTAATTCCTATATCTCTAGCAGAAGCTTTCGCTGATCTATCTGGATCGGTTTGGATTGAATATCTATAGGTTGGCAATCTTAATTCTCCTATATCTTTTGTTTTATTAACTACATTAGCGGGTAAGAGCACAATTTTTAAGGTTTATTAACGCTTACAATTTGTTATCTTAATACGCCCAATTAACTCTTCGTCAAATTCTTCATTTAAAATGGTTTTCTTTATTGAGCTAATGTGTGAAAAAGAAGAAAAGAAAATCATGATTAAAAAAATAGAAAAATCAATTGAATAAGTGCTACAAGTCAATGATAAGCTCCATACCATCAGCTAAAGCTATACTTTCAATAGTCACCATCTTGTCCTTCTTATCCACGATTTGTCCTATTTTATGCATAGAGATTAAATCATTTGAAAGAGGAGTCAGACTTTCTGGGATTATAACTCGCTTTATTGATGCGGAAAGAGCTAATTTCTTGCTCTTCTTAAATTTCCAAATTGCGGAATTAATTTCCAGGATTTGTGATGTTAACTCCCGGTACTTTTCTTGATCGATTATTTCCTTAGGTTTTGGAAAAGATTCCGAATGAACAGTTCGTCCATATAAATCTCTATAAATTAAATCTGTAACAAATGGGATAATTGGAGCAAGAGCTTTTGTCAATTCTCTTGTTATTTTATGAAGAGAAAACCAAGCAGCTTTTTGTTGTTTGTCTGTAAAAGTGTTATCTCTATTATATGCTCTTCCCTTAACCAGCTCAACATAGTGAGATGCGAAGGTCTCCCAAGCGAAGTTTCGTAAAATCTTACTAGGTATCTGGAAATCGAATATATCATAACCTTTTATCGATTCTTGAATCACATATGCAAGTTCTGATAGAACCCATTCATCAGCAGGTTGTAAATCTATCTCTGATTCATCATTGATTATTGGAAATCTACTAACAAACTTCGCAATGTTGAATATCTTATTTATAAACTTTGAAACACCTTGTAATCTCTGTTCATTAAAGCGGATATCGGATCCATGACTTGCTTCTGAAGCACCATAAAACCTTACTGCATCTCCACCGTACTTATCAATCATTGCTTCAGGCATAACAGCTGTTCCTTTGCTTTTAGAGAATTTTTCCCCTTTACTATCTACAACATGACCTGAAATCCATGCATGATTGAACGCTGGTTTGTCGTAAAGCTGAAATCCTCTCAGCATAGTATAGTGTAACCAAGTTCGTACTATATCTTTGCCTTGTGGCCTCATATCACAAATGTATGATCGGTTATTCAAATGTTTAAATAAATCATCATCTCTCTTATTATGGGGATGGGATGTGATATAAATCTCACTTATGGATGAATCCATCCAAGTATCAAAGGTTCTAGTATCTCCTTCGAATCCTTCTGAAGCACCACACTTCTCACAACTTTCAAAAGGAGGATCATCCTTCCAAGGTTGATAATATGGTCCAGACTCGGGTAAACATGGATGATTACATTTTTTACAATACCAAATTGGAACTTCGGTACCATAATAACGACGTCTGCTAATTGGCCAATCAATGGTTATTGAATTTAACCAGTCTACCCATACTTGCTTCATGTAAGTTGGGAAAAAAGTCATAATGTCTGAATATTCTTTTAATTTTGGAACAAATTCCACCTGTTTTAAGTAATATTCTGGCATTGCAAGAAATTCTACATCAAAAGAACAACGAGAACAAATAGGAAAGTTGTGAGGGACGTCTTTTTTTTCTTTGATAAAACCTTGACCTTCTAAATCCTTTGCAATTTGCTTTTTAGCTTCCTTTACTTTCAATCCCGCATATTGTGGAACAGCATCAGTTATTTTCCCATCCATATCGATTATTGTTTTGGGATTCAATTGTAATTCTCTTAGTATCTGAACATCACCTGAATCACCATACGCACAAACCATCATTATTCCGGTTCCATATTCCATTTTTGCATAGTGGTGAGTCATTATTGGGACTTCGTCTTGAAACATTGGGGATATAGCTGTTTTACCATCTAAGTGAGGGTACCTTTCATCCTTAGGGTTAAAAATTACAACCCCAATGGCAGGAATCAACTCAGGACGAGAGGTAGAAATGATTAATTCTTCACCTGTCTCCTTAACCTTGAATTTTATATCATAAAGAAGATGAGAGCCTGATTTATGATCAATTTCATTGTCTGCTATTGTCGTTTTACACCTAGTACAATAGTTATTAGGTCTATTATCTTCATAAATAAGGTCATCTTTGTAAAGCTGAATGAACGTTGATTGAGTTAATGCCCTATATTGTTCGTGATCTGTTTTGTACACTTCTTCCCATTCAAATGAATTATTACTGAAACCAAGTATTCTACAAACGTGTAAAATTTGATCCCCCACACGGTCTAGAATATCTTTGCACATTTTAAGAAATTTTTCTCTAGGTACATCGTGCATTGATACTTTGAATTCTTTTTCTGCTTGAACTTCAATAGGCAGTCCATTTCTATCTAAACACATGGGAAATAAAACTTCATGTCCTCTCATTCTCATATATCTAGCAATCATATCAATACCGCTATAATGGACTGCTCCACCCATATGCCAAGGAGCATTCGCATAAGGTGGAGGAGTGTCTATAGAATAGATTGTTTTACCAGAATTTTTATCGAAAGCAAACAACTTCTCTTTTTGCCATTTCTTAAATAATTCAATATCCTGAATTTTTGGATCGTAAGTTCTTTCTTTCAATTGGGGAATGAATTCATTCAATGCCGTCACCTACACTACCTTTCTTTTGTCTTTGCTTTAAAAATTGAGTGATAACACACTCAATAAAGCTCTTTTTTGTTATATAACCAACTAATGAAATAGCTTTATTAAAAAATCGACAACTTTTCTTAACTTGAAGGAAGTATGTGAATATTATGACACAGTAAAAACTAATCCAAATAAAGTAGAAGAGACCTAAAATGCTGATGAAATTAAATTGTTTTTAACTCAGGTTCTAGTGTTGGTTGAACATCGGATCTATCTTCTTTTCCTCTAAAGTAGGAAATTACTGCTGTTATGGTGAGTATTATTGCAAACACACCAAACATCCATTGCATTGCGGGTACATAATTAATTGGATCTTCAGCTGGTAGACTATTAGTTTTTGATAGTAAGTTACCTGATAATGTAAATACTAGAGTAGAAAGAGCTATTCCTAGATTTATACCGATGCTTGTGGTTAATCCATGTAGACTGCTAGCAACCCCTAACTTTTCTTTAGGAGCAGCTGACATTATTGAATTGGCATTCGGTGACATGAATAAACCAATACTCAAACCAATTGTAAATGCAGTAACAACGTAAAACCAGATTGGAGTTTGAATATCTAAGAATATAGCTAATAACAATAGTAGCACAGCAACACCTCCTGCTGCCACCGTACATAAGATACGAGCATCGATAGTATTCGATAATTTTCCAGCGAATGCTGCCATTATAGCCATACCAACAGGTAATCCTGCAATTATAAGTCCAACCTGTAAGATGTCTTCTACAATCCCCATTTCTTGTAAATAAAGATTAATGTGATAGATAATAACAATATATCCCTGATGCTTCATTACTGCCGTAAACAAACCTATTGATATCTTCTTATTTTTCAACATACTTAAGTCAACAATCGGATTCTGAGCTTTCTTTTCCCAAAAGACAAATAATGGAAATATGATTATGCTACATAATAAACTGATTCCTGCCCACAATTTTGCACTCTCAATTTCTATGTCTACGAATATAGTGAAACTGAGTATAAGTGTTGTAAGGAATAAAGAGAGAAGAATAGAACCAACATAATCAGTTTTTTGTTCTCCAGCACATGGAGGTGTTGCAGGAAGAGCAAATTGGACCCATATAAATCCTATAATTCCAAGAGGTACATTAATTATAAAAATACCTCCCCAATTCAAAAAAGAATCACTAATTACAGCACCCAAAACTGGACCTATAACAACAGAAATAGAGATTAGTAAATTGTTTATACCAACTGCAGTCCCTCGATTCTTTTTTGTTGTAAAACACGTAATAAGAGCCATTCCATTTGCAATCATTCCAGTTGCTCCAAATGCTTGAATTGCACGACCAAGAACTAACCACCAAAAAGAATTACTTAGAAATAAACCAGGTCTACTTGCTAAAAAACAGAATAGAGATCCTAATGCGAATACAGCCATGCCTATTTGAAAAACAAGTTTATTGCTGAATTTATCTCCTAAATCTCCAGCAATTACAGTGAAAGCCATCATTACAAGAAGATATCCTAATATTACCCACTGAACTCTATTTGAAGTAACTTCGTAAAAGCTTTTTATTTTCTCTAAAATAATTACAACAATCGTAGCATCAAGCGTAGACATGAAAATTCCAATTCCGATAGCACTAACTAGAATACCTACCTTAACTGTAGGAAGTGACGAATCACCTTCATTTGATAGTGCGTCGGAAGAACTCAATTTAATAAATCACAATTGTTTCTGATGAAAGTGACATATAAGATTTCCGCATTCAATATACCTAGGAACTCATTGTTTAGCATGATATCTATATCAACAGTTCTTATATAGTAAAAAATCAAACATTGTATGCAATTTGCAATTGTGGTATCATATGGTGCAAACTGAATATATCAATCACCCACTAATCAAGCCTGACAAGGTAGAAGCAAGACTATATCAGCAAACACTATTTGCTTCATGCATTAAGAAGAATTCTTTAGTAATTCTTCCAACGGGATTAGGTAAGACAATACTTTTTCTAATGATTGCAGCTCATCGTTTGGAGAAATTTCCTGAAGGAAAGATAGTTTTTTGTGCTCCAACAAAACCACTACTTGACCAGCACGAGTATACTACAAGAGAATCATTAAACATTGATACAGATAAAATAATACAAATATCGGGGCAAATTGATCCAAAGAAGAGAAGGGAAATTTGGGAAACAGGTCAAGTTTTTATTTGTACCCCACAAACAATTCAAAATGATATCATTCAAAGGAGAGTAAAACTTGAAGATGTTGTTTTTCTTTGCTTTGATGAAGCACATAAAGCCGTAGGTGACCATAGCTACGTTTTCATCGCAGAGCAGTACTACAAAAAAGCCAAAAATCCTCTATTGTTAGGAATCACTGCTAGCCCAGGTGCAAACCCAGAGAGGATTGACGAAGTACAGCAAAATCTGAATATCTCAAATGTTGAGATGAGAGATGAAAGCTCTGATGATGTTAAATTGTATGTACATTATATAGAAGAGAATTGGGAGATAATACCTTTACCCAAAGAATTCCAGACAATTATAGATACACTAAATGAATTATTTAAGATAATGCTAGAAGGATTGAAAGAGCTAAAAATAATTCAATCTGCTCTTCCTAGAAATAATCCGAGGAGAGTATTGTTAACACTAAGAGCTAAAGTTAATGAGAAATTTTCAGATAAACATGAAGAAGATCGATCAGATTTTTTCAGAGCTATGTCCTATGTAGGGAACTCGATACGCTTATCTCACGCTATTGAACTGATAGAAACTCAAGGGATACCTTCTTTGAGTAAGTATCTAGAAGGGCAAATAAATGATATAAAATTTGGAAAGGGAAGTAGAGCATTAAAGGAACTGATGTTTTCAGATGAAATGAAAACAGTAATAGAAGCTGTTGAAACCTTGCAAGATAAAAAGGAAATACATCCTAAACTTGAACGTTTGAAGGAAATAATAGAGAAAGAAGTTAAAAGAAATCCTGAAAATAGAATCTTAGTCTTTTCTCATTTTAGAGTAACAGCTAAGATGATAAGTGACGAACTTAATGCAATAGAAAATGTTAACGCTCATTGGTTTGTAGGACAATCATCAGGAAGAGGAGATAAAGGACTTTCACAAAAGGAACAAATAGAGATTATGCAAGCTTTTCGTGATGGTTCTTATAATGCTCTCGTATCTACAAGCGTTGCAGAAGAAGGTCTGGATATAGGTGAATGTGAGTTAGTAGTTTTTTATGACGCTGTCCCAAATGCTATAAGATTAATACAAAGAAAAGGACGAACTGGCAGAAGGAAGGAGGGTAAAGTGATTATGTTAATAGCTGAAGGAACCAGAGATGAAGCTTATATGTGGGCATCTAAGAAGCAGGCTCAAAAAATGAAAAGAATCATAAAAGAGATGAATGAAAAAGATAAGCAAAAAAGCCCAACTAAAAAAGAAAAACAAAAAGGTATTCTGGAATATCTAGAAGAAGCAAAAAGTGAAACGAAAATAGATGAAGAATCTGAAGATATTGAAGATGATTTGGCAGTTGAAACAGAAGAAAGTAAAGAGATCGAAGAAGGAAAAAATGGAATTAAAATTATATGCGATAGCAGAGAAAGAAATACACTTGTTATCAAAGAGCTGATTAACAAAGAAGTTGAGTTAGGTTTTGAGAGACTAGAGATGGGAGATTATATTTGTTCAGATCAAGTTGTTGTTGAAAGAAAAACAGCAGAGGATTTCGTCAAATCTATTTTAGATAAAAGACTATTTACTCAAACAAAAATACTTGTTGAAAACTGTGCTAAGCCTATAATTCTTTTAGAAGGTGAATTCAGCCTATATAGTTCTTCTCTTCATCCACGCGCATTAGCTGGAGCCATAACCTCATTAGCAACTGATTTTAGGATTCCAATAATATACACGAGAAATCAAAAAGAAACTGCGGAAATATTATTTGCCTTAGCAAAGAGAGAACAAGAAGAGAGAAAAAGAAGAGTTTCAATAGGTAAGAGAAAAGGTTTAGGATTGAGGATTCAATTAGAAGAAACTATGGCATCTCTGCCTCATGTTGATCAGAAAATTGCTAATCGCTTGTTAAAGCATTTTGGTTCTGTTAGAGAAGTAATGACAGCAAAATTAGAAGATTTTTTTGAAATCAAAGGCATTGGAGAGAAAATTGCTTCAGATATAATTGATTATGTTTATACTAATTACAATGAAATTGAGACGGGAGAGGAAATAAGCGGGATGAAAGAAGAATTAGCTTTTCTGAAGGGAGAACAGAAAGAAAGAAAATCTAAGAAGCAAGAGAACGAAGAGAGTTAACTAAGGAATTAATTGCACTTGAAAGCTCTGATATCTCTTTGGGATCTGTTGCATCATTAAGTATAGCATTTAATTTACTTATTTTTTCAAGCATTATGTTTGCTGTATCAACCAAGGTTGGAGGAAGATTGGTAAAATCAAATGCATCTGCTAATTCTGATGGTTGAGCAGCAGGTGAAGTATGATTCTTCAGATTGGAAGGTATTTCTGAAGCTGAATCAACTAGAACATAATCCTTCTTACAGTTTACACAAACAACTTTTCCTTGGTTTTCATATAGTGGTTGAAAGCACGTTGGACATGCTTTGTTGAGCATTTTCCAACCCTTAAGAAGCAAATCTGCTCCAGCTTTAATTGAATCGTCTGTTTCAGGAGGTGACATGTGTATGAAGGTGTAAATGTTGTATAAAATATTAGTTGTCTATCACATTTCTTGAGCAAAACTACCTACGTAATACAATCTATAAAAAGGAAGTTGTCATTTAAATTATTAAGAAAAAAGTGAGTAATATGTCCAAAGACATAGATAAACTGATAGAAACAATTCCACAATTAACTGGGATAAAGGGTGAAAAGCAGGTTATTTTAAGATTAGAAGATTTAATAACTGAAAAACCGAGAGCAAGTGTAAAAGAGATTGAAGCAGCTTATAGATTACTTAAAATGTTGGATAATCAGAAAAAATACCGTACATATTCAAAGAAGAAAACAGGAAAATAAGCATAGCTTTCTTATCCTTTGAACTTTGTTTTAGTAAATAAACTAATAGAACACGAAAATTTTACTATAAATTAACCATTCATTTTCCTTTTTGAGCATATGGAGAAATTGAGTTTCTCCGAATTTCCTTTCTCCAACTGTATATTTTACATCAACTCTGACAGAAGCACAATTTCTAAATACATCTATGGAAATGATTTCAAATTCTATGTCCCATTTGCTCATGTCATTGTTTATTTGTTTTCTATAATATTCTTCCATCTCAATCCAAGCATTAGGTCCTTGAATCTTTTCTGTAGATATAATTTTAAGATCTTTATCCCAAACTGACAGTATTTTTTTGGAATCTAGTTTTTTATTTCCTTCAAAATAAACCTGTAATGTTTTCTTAACTTCAGAATTATCATCCGTACTCATGCAAACACCTTCGTATATTATGAAGGGCTCTAAAATCATTTATTTCCCTTTTGATTAGAAATATAATAAAAAGAATGGTGGGAAATGGCGGATTCGAACCGCCGACCTCACGGTTTCTGCACGTCTGATAAGTTTATCAGCCGTGCGCTCTAACCAAGCTGAGCTAATTTCCCATACTTGCATTTTTCCTTCCTTATTACTTTTAAAAGTTTTTTCTTACACTTCTCTTTTCAGTTAGATAATAGAACAATTATAAATGTTCAAACCTTAAGCTCTTTTGAAACAGTATGTTGTCTATACAACACCTCTACAGTATAGTTGAAGAAGACAGAAAGAAACTCTTTGGTTTTTTTAAAAAAATAGACAAAAAACATTTTTATGATTCAATTATTGAAAACGTTTGGAGTCCTGAGTTAATCTTCCGACATCTTCTTATGAATATTTACTGGATGCTTGTGAAGCTTCCGGATGGTTCTGCAGAACCTTCTAAAGTTGCAATCGATCTTGAAGATGAGATTAATGACCAAGCTAGTCTAGATGAAATTATAGCTGAGTTTGATGTTATCTCCCCGATTCTTAGTGAAAGATTATCTTCACTTACACTTGAGCAAGAGGAGGAGGATATTGATATGTGGAAAGGCAAAATGCAAAGAAGAATCTATCTAGTGAGATTAATCAATCATGAACACAGACACATAGGACAAATACATTGGCTACTTAAACGATCCACTGGTTGGACTGATGATGAGATATATGGTGTAGCAGAATAATCTTATTGAAATATAAAGTAAATCTGATTCTTTTTATATCAAAATAGTCTTGCTAGTGATTATGCTTACTACAGCTCAAGTTTACAAATTATATCTTGAAGAAACAGAAAAAATTTTCAAACGATTCAAGGAAGTTGATCTTGAACATTTTTATTATACAGAAAAAGAGGATTCTTGGAGTCCTGAAATGCTTTTCCGTCATTTGATTATGAGTAGTTTTTGGATTCTCAGTTACTTACCTGGTGAGGAATTGCAACCTTCTAGTTTAGCTCTTCGCGAAGGTACCTTCCCAAGAAGTAAAGCAAGTATTGAAGAAGTTGAACAAGAATTAAACAATATAGCAAAAATAATCTTTGAAAGAATGGAAAAATTAACACCGGATGTAGAAGAAGAGGAAATAAATGCTTGGCAGAGAAATATTCCAAGACAAATTGTCATAGTAAGAGTAATTCAACATGATTATACTCACATAGGTCAAATTAACTGGTTATTCAAACGTTCCACTGATTGGACAGATCGAGATGTTTACAAAGAGTTTTATAAAAAAGAGAATTGATTTACATCCTATATAGCAAATTCTGCTGGGTTTGGTTTTACCAAACCATAGAATCGCTTTGGATTATACATGTAAGAAGCATAAATAGGAATTCCTCTTTTCAGTAATTTCCACTGATTTTGTGGTTCTTCTAATCTCAATGAAGGTATCTCTTCATAATTTTCGTTAAATTCCCATTTTCCCTCTTTCAGCTTATAATAACACTCTCCCTTTGTTCTTTCATAATGATCCATTATTTCTTCTACATCCACCGCTCTCAATCTAGATACAATGTTTTTCTTTTCACTTGGATTAATAATTGTAACATTATATGAAGGAGGAATCGCAATTAGATCGAATTTTTGTGCTCTAATCATTATTGCGTCTTTGATTTTTTCATGTTTATCTCTAGATTGTTGTAAGAAAAATTCAGCATAACCTTCAGCCATCTGATAAATTTCTGGGAATCTATAACCATTTTCAGCTGTTGACCTTTGGTAACCTATTGTCTTATTATATTCCTCTCCCAAAAATCCTGGCCACATCATAATTATATCAAATTGAATGTCTATCCAAAATTCTTTATCTTCTACTTTTTTGACTTCCTGGTAGAGTCTATAAACCTCTTGTTTTTCTTCATTTGTCTCCCAAGTCTGGTTTTTCACAAAATTTTGTAAATCCTCCTTCTTGTAGGAGATGATATTTTTTACATTGATTTCGTTTGAATTGTAGCTGATTTTCTCTTCATCGCTTTCAATTGGAAGACCAATACTATCTCGTATATCCATCATGATCTTCTCATGTAAAATTTTATGTTACATTGAATAAAAATAGTCTTCTCCTTCCTCAGTAATCTTCCAAGTATCAACTGTACCTACTTTGAATTTATTCAGATGCCCTTGCATCGTTAAATCATTCATTATATCGGTCAATAATGATTTTTCCATCAATGCACCCCGAGATTGATAGATGTCATTTAGCTGAAACATAATATCTGAAAACGCAAGACCTCTCTTTGCAGACACAAAAATATCTAACACATCAATTATAACTTTCTCCTTTTCCAACATGTTACTCAAGTAGATTATTACTTCCTCTTTCTAAAATTTTATGCAAATTGGTATGTAACCAAAACTAATATTAGAGAATTATATTTGTTTATCTAAAGCGTTGAATTTAGGAAATAGCGATATTCTTCCTTTTTCCGCTCCATAAAAGTTCCAAAGAGGGGATAAAATGTCTCACAAACAGGAAAACGAAGAAAAAAGATCTTCAATAGAACGTTATTTGCTCAAACATGATATTGAGAAACTAGAAGCAAAACGTAGTTTTAACATGTCAACAAGTTTGGTTACGTTATACATTCCCCCAGGAACCAGATTGTCAGACACAAATTCACAATTAAGAGATGAATATGGAACAGCTACAAATATCAAAGACAAAAACACTGGAAAAGCTGTACAAGCAGCTATTTCCTCAATTATGTCAAGAATGAAATCCATAGCAGATTCTGGAGAAAATGGAATAGCTATTTTTTGTGGAATTACTCAAGGCAATAAAGTAGAATTCTTTTTGATTAACCCACCTGAAAAAATAGGAATTAAGCTCTATTTATGTGATAATGTTTTCCATGTGGATCATTTGAAAGAAATGATGGAAAGCAAATTAAAGTATGGTCTAGCTTTAATTGAACGAGGTGGTGCCACTCTAGCAGTAGTGCAAGGTTCTCGTTTAGATGTTATAAGAGAGGAAGAGTCTTATGTGCCAGGTAAACACAAAATGGGAGGACAATCCCAAGCACGTTTTCAACGTTTGACAGAAGAAGCAGCACAGAGATGGTACAGTAAAGTAGCAGAGATAATGAATAAAACCTATTTAGAAAGCCATCCAATTGATGCAATCATCGTAGGTGGTCCCGCTTTATCAAAAGCTGAATTCTTAGAAAACAAAGAAATAGATTATAGGATACGTGAAAAAGTAATAGGAATCTATGATATTGGATACCGGGGAGTAGTTGGAATTAGGGAATTACTTGATAAAGCTCAAGATAAATTATCAGATTTTGAGCTAATAAAAGAAAGAAATTTAACAAAGAAATTCATGGAAAACCTTGGAAAAGACACTGGTCTCGCTACTTACGGAGAAAAACAGGTTATGGACGCTCTTGTAAAAGGTGCTGTGGAAACAGTATTGGTGAGTGAAGAAGTTGATCGCATAAATATTGAGTTAAAATGCGATGGGTGTGAATACACAAAGATTGAATCAGTTAAAACTAAAAACTATAATGACTTTACGAAAGAACTATCAGAAAGAAAGTGCCCAAAATGCAATGAATCTAAGCTATATATAGCGTCAGAAAAAGATCTCATAACTGAATTGAATGAACTTGCAAAAGATACTAGTTCAGTTGTAGAGGTTATATCGGTTGCACATGAAGATGGTGCAATGTTATACAATGTGTTTGGTGGAATAGCAGCAATACTGAGATACAAGTTCTACGAAAATTACTAATTTTCAATTTAAAAAAGAGAATTGATTCTCTTTATGATGACTGGTTTCCAAATTAGCCTTCTACTATTGTTCCAACAGGTTCTCCTTTAACTGCTTTTAAGATATTTTCAGGGGAAGCACCCGATGTAAATACTAATTTTATCTTCGATCGGTTAATTATTTCACAACCTACCATGTCAAAGAGATCGTATTTTCCTGGTTCTTCTACCTGCTTACTGATTATTCTAGTTAGTTCTTCAGAGGTCATTTTGTCTATTGGTTTTGCATCTTCAAACTTGTTCGGATCTTTATCGTAAACTTTGTCAACGTTTGTGAGATTAATTAGCATATCTGCTCCCCAATATTCTGCGAGTAACGCAGATACTGCACTTGTAGACTGTCCAGGTTGTAATCCTCCTGAAACAACAATCTTTCCTGAAGATAGTGCTTTTCCTATTTCTTCAAAAGACCTAGGGACAAGTAAATATGCTTTATCTTTTAAGGATGCAATAATCAATAAAGCATGAATTCTTGTAGATTCTACAGCTAAAATGTCTTTGAATGTTGTAACGTGCCCAAGAACATCACTCGCTTTAATTATAACTCGAGCTAGTTTTCCTCCTCCCACAACTATAGCAACTTTGTGTCCTTCTTCATATAGTTCATTAATTACATTTACTATACGTTGAATTAAATCTATATTCATAATCATGTTTTCTTTATAAAGAACAGACCCACCGAATTTTATTACAATCTTCTTCATAAGTAATCGCTAGAACCCATTATATTTAATAAGTAAATAATATTTTCTCTTTGAATGTAAAAATAATACGCTTTTAGTACAGTCAATCACAGTTCAACTAGAAGAGAATCTTTTTTAATTAAGTTTCAAAGGTGCAGACAGAGATATTGGAGATTCAATAATGAATCTAAAGCAGAGAAAAACTATCAGTAAGGTATTTACCAGTGATTTGAAGGAAGTAACAGTAGCAGGCTGGATTCAACAAGTAAGAGATCTTGGAGGATTGAGATTTGTTAAGTTACAAGATCGAACAGGAATTGTCCAGATTGTTTTACCTAAAAAGAAGGTGTCTCCCGAGATCTTCTCGCTTGACTTACAAGAAGGTGACATAATATCAGTAAGTGGCGAGATAGTGGATAATAATAGCGCTCCAAAGGGAAAAGAAATTCTTCCTGCTAAGTTAGAGATAATAAACAAAAGAGTTCAGGAATATCCTATCGATATCACAGATAAGATAGAAACGAATCCAGATAAAAGATATGATTATAGATTTCTAGATTTACGAAATCGTAAAGTTGCACAAATATTTGAAATAGAAAGTTGTGTAGCTTATGCAATTGAGGAATACTTTAGATTAAATGATTTTCTTCAATTTTTCTCAGCAAAGATTGTAGGTTCTGCTACAGAAAGTGGAGCTAATGTCTTTGAGATAAGATATTTTGATAAAAAAGCATATCTTGCACAATCCCCACAATTTTATAAACAAATGATGCTCATGGCAGGTTTTGAGCGTGTATTCGAGATAGGACCAGTTTTTCGTGCTGAAAAACATCATACAATTAGACATTTGTGTGAGTATACTTCAATTGATTTTGAGATTTCTTTCATAGATAATCAAAAAGATGTTATGAAAGTTTTACAAGATGCAATAACTTTTGCTTTGGAAAGAGTACAGAAAGAAAAAGCAGAATCTTTAGAAGAGCTTGATTCCAAAATCGATTCTCAACCTAAAGAATGGCCTATCATAACAATACCCGAAAGCAATGAAATTTTAGAAAATGAAGGTAAAGAACTAGATCTTTATGACGATCTAGATGCTGAAGCTGAAAGAATTATTGGAAAATATGTCAAAGATAAGTGGAATTCCGATTTTGTTTTTGTTGACCTGTATCCTTGGGATGTTAGACCCTTTTACACTATGAAGGATGATGATGACCCAAGGTTAACTAAATCATTTGATCTACTCTATAAAGGTCAAGAACTTACTACCGGAGGTCAAAGAGAACACAGAGTAGACATATTGACAGAACAAGCAAAAGAAAAAGGATTTGAAATGGCGCATGTTGATAGCTATTTACAATTCTTCAGAAATGGAGCACCTCCTCATGGAGGAAGTGGAACAGGTATTGAGAGATTTGTGCAACAAATACTAAGTTTACCAAATATAAGGGAAGCAAGATTATTGCCAAGAGATCCTACTAGATTAAGGCCATAATTAAGATTCGTAAATTAAAATCAAAATGAAAAGTTTTAAAAAATAAACAAAAATCTCTATAGTAATTACAAACAATAAACTACCTTGCGGGGATAGCCAAGCGGTCAACGGCGGCGGACTTAAGATCTACGCTGAAAAGCTAAAAAAAGGGCCAGATAAGAGATCCGTTCTTTAGTAGTTCGGGAGTTCGAATCTCCCTCCCCGCACCAAACCTTTTCTTCTTCTATTTTGCTAAATTCGTTTGCACTGCTTAAGCTCATTGGTTTAATGTTTTTACTTACTACTTACAAGCATCTAACTCAACGATTAAGAGATTATCCTAATTATTTAAAAAAATGGTTAAATAAAGGAGTGAGAAAAGTATCTTGATGATTTAAATGTCGGAACATGAATACAAGATGTATGAAGAATTGCTTGATCTTCTTGAGAAAAGATACAAAGCAGATGAGATTGACAAAGAAAATTATGATGAACTAAAAGAAAGATACACTAAGAAGCTTGAGGTTGCAAAAGAATTCGCAGAAAAACAAAAAGAAGTTCCTAGGATGAAAGTTGCTGGTGCTCAAACTATTTCTGATACTCTTGCTTCATTTGCAGGTTCAGTAACCATTAACGGTGGAGATGTAGCAAGAGATATCCGAGTTGCAGGTGCAGCTAAATTCAATGATGACATTATTTGTAAGAATTTGAAAGTTGCAGGTTCTGTAAAAAGTGCAGGAAATATAACCGCTCATGGTGATGTTAAAACCTCTGGTTCATTCAAATGTGGAGGTTTTCTTCACGCAGATAGAGATGTAAAGGTTGCAGGAAGTTGCAAAATAGACAGTGAAGTAATAATTGGTGGAAAATTAGGAACTTCTGGAAGCTTCTCCTGTGGTGGGGATCTGCAAGCAGAAAATGGTATTAGGGCAGCAGGTTCTTCTAGAGTTGAAGGAAATATGCTTTCTCAAAGTACAGTTTCACTTGCTGGAAGAGCACAGATTGCAGGTAATCTAGTTGGTGAAGATGTCGGAATTAATAAAGATGTAATTTCTCATAGATTAAAGAGAAGCAGACCTTCTATTGTTGAGGGAAGTGTATTTGGAACCAAAGAGGTTATACTAAGAAATACAATTGTAGAACAGGATGTCAAAGGATTGTTTGTAGAAATAGGACCTTTCTCTGAAGTTAAAGGCACTGTATTTTACGTTGAAAACATAAAAGTTGATAAAAAAGCAAAACTAAACACTGAACCAGTTCAGATAAGTATTGATCAGTTAAAACTTTAGACTATGCCTTTACCCTCTAAACAAAATCTTCTTTAATCTCTTTTTCTTCCTTTTTTTGATAATTGATGTTGAACAAACTTGGTACAGCTCTTAACAAAGCAATTACAAAAATAATCAGGGGAGGACCTCCTGATAAGAAAACGGTTCAAGAATTAAAAAATGAAATGTTAAGAGCATTGCTTGAAGCTGATGTCCAATTTGATTTGGCTGCTAGTGTTGTTAACGAAGTAGAAAGAAAATCTTTTGAGAAAGAATTACCTGAAGGGCTTTCTCGTAAGAAAAGTGTTCTCTCAATCATTCATGAGGAGTTAACTAAATTTCTGGGAGAAAAAGCTTATCCCTTAAAACTTCATCCTGACCGACCTACATTAATTGAACTTGTAGGTATTCAAGGTTCAGGAAAAACAACAACCACAGCAAAACTCGCGAAATATATAAAGAAAAGAGGGAAGAAAGTTGCTGTTGTTACAACAGATAATTTTAGACCTGGAGCTTTTGAGCAACTTCAACAATTATGTGAAAAAATAGAAGTTCCAGTCTATGGTGATCCTAAGAACAACAACGCTGTTAAAATTGCTGTAGATGGAATTAAGAAATTCTTAGATGAGAAATTCAATGTAATAATCATCGATACTGCTGGTCGTCACAAGGAGGAAAAGTCACTTCTAAAAGAGATGAAAGATATCAGTGACAAAATTAAACCAGATGAAATTATTCTTGTAGTAGATGGCAATCAGGGTCAAGCTGCACATGATCAAGCTTTAGCATTTTCTCAAGCAACAAAAATCGGTTCAATTATTGTTACTAAGATGGATGGTTCTGCTAAAGGAGGAGGAAGTCTTTCTGCTGCAGCAGCAGCAAAAGTACCTATTAAATTCTTAGCTGATGGAGAGGATATAGACGCTCTGGAGGAGTTTAATCCAACATCTTTTGTTGGAAGACTCATAGGAGTTGGAGACTTAGAAGGATTACTAAAAGAAGTACGAGAGATGGACACCCTTCCTTCAAAAGAAGATGCAATGAGCATGCTAAGTGGAAAGATTTCTTACAGGCAAATGATGGAGCTTCTGGATAGTTTCAGTTCTATGGGATCTATGAAGCGGATGTTATCCATGGTTCCTGGACTTGGAATGTCGCTCGATGAAGATATGATGGATCTCTCGAAAGAGAATATGAAAAGATTCAAAGTTATTATGTCTTCAATGACAGATGGAGAGCTAGATGGAAAGGTAAAACTGAGTAGCTCAAGAATTCAAAGAATTGCTCAAGGCAGTGGTCGATCAATAACAGAAGTTAGAGAACTTGTAAACCAACATAAAACTGTTACATCACTTGTAAAGCGTATGAGAAAGGGTAGACGAGGGGGTATGCAAATTCCAGGGCTTCCTCCAGGACTTTTTGGGTAATTAAAGCCTTTAATGTGTGAAGTCTTCATGTCTCGATATTACTTTGCTTTGAATTCTCCAGCAATTTCTTTCACTAAATCAGATCTTTATTCAAAAAATGAGAAAATGATTCAAATTGGCCCATACATAAAGGCAATATCTGATGCATTTTTCTTATCTAATCAATTTCGTAAGAATTTATTTCTCTATTATTACACTAGTTTCGACAACAAATCCTTAGTAATAACATTTGATGGCTCATCTTTACGCTATTTAGGACCTAGTTTCTTTTCCGCAGGTCAACTTCTAATCAGAGTAATGAATCATATAACTAATCCGAGTTCAAAGCAAGGAAAACTAACACCAGGTCTTGAAGTTCATAAAGAAGAATCAAGTTGGATTTTTGAAAAACACTCCAAAGATAAATGGATACAAATAAGTTATTCAAACATACAGGACAAACTATTTTCTAAATTTTCAATGTCTTTTCCAATTTTGTTCTTATTTGGTTTTGATAAAATAAATACCAAGAACATAGAGTATAATATATCGTGGGGACCATTAGAAATTGATGAACAAGTTATTCTTACCAATCACCATATTGAGAGTATGATATAAATGGATTTACAGGAAAAAACCATTCATTTGCTTAACAACAACTCATTATGTAATTACTGTCTTGGAAGGCAATTTTCAAATCTTGCTACTGGTACAACTAATTTCATTCGTGGGGAATCAATTAAAATCTTCTTAGCAATGAATTTTTCCAAAACGATTTCTGATGATAGTATAGATTTTCTTCAAGCACTATGTAAGTCGGGTTCAGAACATGCTAAGATGGTTCTGCTAAAAAATAAAATAATCCCAAAAGAGAAAGAGAAATGCTTCATATGTGAAGATTCTCTACAAAAAATAGATGAGCTTGCTGAAAATCTTTCTTTAAAACTTAATTCAATTGAATTTAGTACATTCCTAATAGGTACCGTAATTCCCAAAGAGTTGTTTGAAAGAGAACACAATTTGAAAGCAAAGTATGAAGTACAGCAATCAGAATACTTGAAACAGGAATTTAATAGAGAAATTGGAAAAAAACTTTCAAGAAAAATGTCTGTGGAAACAAATTTCAACGAGCCTGAAATCATTGCTGAGATACACCCCTTTTCTGATTCTCTGGAAGTTAAAATCCGATCTTTGTATGTATATGGACGTTATTTAAAACATCTGAGAACAATTCCTCAAACACGCTGGCCATGCAGAAAATGTAAGGGAAAAGGGTGTAAAGAGTGTGGGAATACAGGAAGACAATACTCAGAATCGGTAGAGGAACTTGTTGAAGTTGAAGCAATAAAGATAGCACAAGGTGATAAAGGAGTCTTGCATGGATCAGGTCGAGAAGATGTTGATGCCAGGATGCTTGGAACAGGAAGACCTTTCGTTCTAGAAATCGTTTCCCCTAAAATTAGGACTATAGACCTACTCAAATTAGAAAAAGCAACAAATGAGCATGGAATTGAAAAAATAGAAGTGAGAGACTATCGTTGGTCATCAAAAAAAGAGCTTGTTTATCTTAAAGGAAATGCTGAGGAATCTGTTAAAAAATACCGAGCTTCTACAACTCTAAGTTCTCCAATCTCAGAAGAAGCTTTGAAGAAAATTGATTCATATTTCAAAGATATAGTAATTAAACAAAGAACCCCAACTCGAGTTTCTCATAGAAGAGTAGATAAAATTAGAGAGAAAGAGGTTCATTCAATTCAAAGTAAGAAAATAGATGATCATGAAATTGAACTAATAATTGAATGCGAGGGGGGATGTTATGTAAAGGAATTAATTTCAGGTGATAATAACCGAACAATTCCAAGCGTAAGTGAGGTTATCGGGATTCAGGCAATTTGTAAAGAACTAGATGTTTTAGAGATTAGAGATAAACCATTTGTTTGAAAAGTATATATAATATTTTTCTAAAACGAATAACGAAAAGATTAAAAGTTACAGTGAGGGATTTTGCACACTTGCAAGATACTATATAATAAAGGTGAATAAGCAATGCGAAAATCCAGAGGTTATCGTCACGGTACTAGACGTCTCTTCAAGAAACATACAAGAAAGAAAGGTCTTCGTCCTCCAGACTATTTGCTAAGAGACTTTGATGAAGGAGATATTGTAGATATTATTGTTGATTCTGGAGAACATAAGGGGATGCCTCACAGAAGATATCACGGAAAAACTGGAGAGATTACTAAAAAACAGGGTAAATCTTACATAGTATTAATAAAACAAGGCAATGCAATAAAGAAAATTATTGCTAATAGAGAACACTTACGTTTAAGTCGTTCAGTAATTCAACAGACTAATTAGGATTGTGATTTTAATGCCTAGAGAAGTTCTTGATAAAAAACCAACAACAATATCAGAAGCGATGCGTATTTTACAGCAGAGAAGTGAAGAATCAGAACTTTCTTACTGGCAACGTGTTGCATTTGAGCATGCAATGCAAAATGCTCGTATAGAGCCTGAAGAGTCACTAGAAATTCTAACAAAATTACAGAAGCAATTTGATCTAACTAAATTATCAGCATTTACGATAGCAAATATTCTCCCCCCCTCTCCTGAGGAATTAAAAGATTTACTACAAAAAGAACAAACTATGCTAACTGAAACAGATATAAAAAAGATGTTTGAAATTATCAGACCTTTTATCGAGAAATATAAAAAGGAGAAATAGAATTAAGATTTCTATCTTAAATTAAAGGAGAACACAAACTTTTTTTGGGTCTTTGCTTATTTATGGTGAGAGTAAGATGGTAGACAACCGACATCCTGAGAAAAATAAGATTCTGGACAAGAGAAACGAAAGCAATGATTTCATCATTGGTCCAGTTACTCACATAAAGCAATCTAAGAAAGTAGAATCTCGAGTATTAGTATTAGATTATTTACCAGAAGGGAAGGGATTTGGTCAAGATAAACAAAGAGAACCCATTATTCAAGGAATTGGAACTACATGGTTTACACTGCTTGAATTGATAACAAATAGAAGAGGTTCTTTTAACCAATTTGAAGAAATAGTCCTACCAAAAGTTAGTGAAAAATCTCCAATTAAACATGTGAAACGAAGACTCACAGTTAATGATATTACTAATACTGGTTATCAATCCTTGGAAGAAGCAGTATTGAAAATAATCAACAAGAATGAGAAGAGATTTGTTTCATTCTTTAACAAAGCACAACCTATAACCAATCGGATTCATTCCCTACAATTAATCCCAGGCATTGGAAAAAAGCTAATGTGGGAAATATTACAAACCAGAAAAGGCATGCCTTTTGTTTCTTTCAGTGATATCGAAGAAAGGGTAAAAATATCGGATATCTGCAAAATGATTCAAAATAGAGTAGTGCAGGAATTAGAAGAAGACGAAAAACACAGATTATTCACAGCAAGTCCAGATACTGGTCCAAGAAAATAATATTAGGTTGTATGGTAAGAGTAATGGAATGCTGGAAAACCTCATCTGAATTGAGGAAGTATGTTTTTGATAGTTTAGATGAGATGGAATCTAAACCTTATTACCGCAAAGGTCAGAATTTTCTCATAAATGCTAGCATCATAAAATTCCAGGTGGATCAAGCAAATATCACACCTTTAGACACTGTTCTTGAGATAGGAGGTGGTGTTGGAAACCTCACGAAATGTTTAGTTAATAAAGCGAAATTCGTTTATGTGATAGAATCCGACAGTAAATTTGCTGGTTTTTTATCAGATAAATTCAGTAGTTCATCAAATGTAGAAGTTATTCGAGGAGATGCAGTAAAAGTTGAATTTCCCACTTTTACAAAGTGTGTTTCTAATTTGCCATATCAAATATCATCTCCTATAACGTTCAAGTTGTTAGGAAAAAAATTTGACTTTGCTGTTTTAATGTTTCAAAAGGAATTCGCTCAAAGGTTTTTTGCAAAGGTTGGGTCAAAAGATTATTCCAGACTTACTGTGATGATGAATCTAAAATCGGAATGTCAATATCTAAAAACCGTAAAACCGTCCTCCTTCTATCCATCTCCGAAAATCGAATCAGCTATCGTATCGATGAAAAGAAAAGAGAAGACTATAACTGATTTGAAGTCTGATTTTGATGATTTTATAACACTTATTTTTTCTCATAAAAAGAAAATTTTGCGAAGCACTATTGCTAATTTATTGAAAAGAAAGGGACATATTGAACTTAGAAATAAAGTAGTAAATAGCTTACCATACTTAGAACGAAGGATTTTTACACTCACTTTAGAAGAGCTTGTTGATTTATACAAATTCATTAGAGCTAAAATAGGCGAAGATTTGTGGTCAGATATATTTTCCCTAAATACGAGATAGAATTGGATATTCCTGAAGAGGTTTATTTTCCAGAAGAGGATACCTTTTTCATTCTGAATTCAATCGAGATTTTAGAAGACTATAGATTTTTACTCGAAATTGGTGGTGGAAGTGGTATCATTTCCATTGTTTTAGCTAATAGAAATCCAAAACTCAGATGCCTAATAACGGATATATCTTTGAGTTCTGCAAAAGCAATTAGCAAGAATTCCAGACTTAACCATTTAGAAAATCAGATAGATGTTGTCTGCATGGATAAAATGCAAGCGTTAAAACAGTTGTGTCCAGATATTATAGTTTGGAACCCACCTTATCTTCCATCAGATGAGGAAACAGAGTTATTTTCAATGGAAGATAAGAAAATGCTGATAGGAGGAAAGAAAGGTTATGAAGAAGTTTATGAATTATTCAAATATCTTAAGCAGAATAGCATTAAGACGAGTTTCTACACTTTGTTCTCATCTCTTGCTTGGAGTAAAGATGAATTACACGAAATGAAAGATAAAGGATTTTCTGTACAAATTATAGATGAGATTAACATGTTCTTCGAAAAATTATATTTAGTTAAATCAGAACTTAGTGATACAGATGCTTGAAAAGAAGATAAATATCAATTATGATGTTATTATATTAGAGCCTAAAATTGCGGGTAATATAGGAGCTATTGCAAGAATATGTAATAATTTCGACGTTAATAATCTAATAATAATAGCACCTCAAGTAGATCACCTTTCAGATGAAGCAAAAGCTAGAGCAATGCATTCGGTAAATTATCTAACTAGTGCAATAGTCCTGTCTTCAATTGATGAAATTAGAGAAAAGTATGATTTCTTGATTGGTACATCAGCTAAAGCAGGAAGCTCATATAATGTCCTGAGACAACCTATTTTCCCTTGGCACCTAAGTAAAAATATTATTTTGAATGAAGGTAATTTCGGGATAGTTTTTGGGAGAGAAGATAAGGGATTATCCAATGAAGAGTTGCGGATGTGTGATTTTCTGGTATCAATCCCTGTTCCAGGAAAACACAAGGTGCTTAATATTTCTCATGCTGTAAGCATTATTATCTATGAAATTTGGAAAGCATCTTTGGAATTGGAATTACAGATTGCTGAAAAACAAACTTCTACCTTCAAAGAAAGAGAAGTTCTTTTCGAGAAATTCACTCAAATAACTGATATAGTGCCTTATGAAGAATATAGAAAACCAGTAGTACAGCACACATTCAGAAATATTGTCAACAGAAGTTTTACAAATAAGGAAGAGATTCATGCTTTGATTGGAATTTTTAGAACAATTTCCAATCAATTATCTACCCAAGAATAGTGTATCAGTATGAAACAGAAAGAATTGGAGATTACGCTCTCAAAACTTCACAATTTTGAAAATCCTAAAGTTCAATTGGAACAATACCAAACCCCTCCACGTTTAGTAGCAATGATTGTTTGGAGAGCTTTTCAATTAGGAGATATTAAAAATAAATCAGTTGCAGATTTCTGTTGTGGCACCGGATTGTTTGCAATATCAGCTGCACTTCTGGGTGGATCTAAAGTTATTGGAATCGAGATAGACAATGAAGCTTTGGAAATTGCTAAAAGAAATGCACAAATTTCTGGAGTGGATATAACCTTTCTTTGTAAAGATGTGGGAGAAACTAAAGTAAAAGTTGATACAGTTTTAATGAATAGCCCATTTGGTATACAAGGGGCTCATAAAGATCAGATATTTTTACTATCAGCTCTTAAAAATTCGAAAACTTGTTATTCGATCCATTTATATCAACAAAAAAATATAGAATTCTTGACCAATTTTATTCAAAAACATAACAAAGAGGTTAAAGAGGTAATAACTGCAGAATTCGAAATACCAAGAACGTATTCCTTCCATAAAAAGAAACATCATATAATCAAAATAGCAATTTTACGTAGTGTATAAGGTTTATGAACAGTAAATTCATTTTTGTTGATCCTTAAACAACTTCCTTCTATATTTGGAATATTTTTTCTCTTTCTCCAAAGAAAATCTAGCTGGTTGAGGAGAGACTGCACTTCCTCCACAAGCGGAACATTTCGTGCTTTCCAAAGTATATTTTTTGCATTCAATGCATTTTAAAATTGATTTTGTCATTTTTCTTTCACGTAATGTTGTTATACCATCTTAACAGATGCATTATGATTAACAAGGGATTTTTCTATATTCTCAAAAGCTAGTGCCATCAATTGTTCAGCTAGTTGATAATCTCTAGCAGAGATCATAAACCTATAAACAGGAGCTCCTCTTGCATATAACTTAAGATTTAGCTCTTTCTCCCCCACTTCTATCTCTTCTCTTGCTTTAAGAGCATCTTTTAACGCTTTCTTTATAGTGTTGATGCCATCACCTTCCCAACAAATGATTTCCACATCTCTAATAATTTCAACTTTAGGAATAGTAAGATTCTTTCGAGCAATATCTGTAAGAACTTTCGCCCATTCTTCAGATATTCCAGCATCTGTAAAAACGATTTCCCCTTTGAAAAGTGATTCTTCAAACGCATGAAACAAACTGCCATAGTATTCATCACTCTTATCTTCCACTTCTGTACGCGCTGTTTCTAAGTCTATTTTTCTTTGTTTTGCTGCCATCTCTAGGAATGTAATTGCAGTTTTGTAATGTTTCCACTCTTCAACTTTGGTTCTTTTAAGTTCATCAGAAACTCGCTTAATACTAATATCAATTTGATTTTCTTTTACTCTCATTACACGTCCTACAACCTTCTTCCCCAACCTCATAACATTTCTAATGTTTCTTACCCAAGTGGAACTGACTTCTGAAACATGACAGTAAGCTTGGAGATCATCATACTCATCTAAATCAACATAGACACCATGATCGAAGATACTTTTTACAGTACCCATTACCAAAGCTCCTTTTTCTGGAAGGTTTCTTCTACTCATTCAAATCATTACTTTTGTATTCCCCATATTTAAAAACTTAATTAACCTTAACTTATTTGTGAAAAAAAATATACGTATAATTGGTATTGATGACGCAGCTTTTCAAAGAGAAAGCTCTACGAACACTTTTGTTTTTGGAGTGATAATGAGAGGATATAATCTGGTAGAGGGGATACTTCGCACAACTGTTAAAGTCGATGGATTAGATGCAACAGAGAAGATAAGCAAAATGATAATCGAAAGCAAGTTCATAGATCAACTAAAAGCTATAGTTCTTGGGAGCTCAACCATTGCTGCCTTTAATATAATTGATTTGAGGAAATTATATGAAAACACTTCTATCCCAGTGATGACTGTATTATCCCAGCTTCCAAATGAAAAAGAGGTTAAAGGTGCTTTATCTCATTTAGTAGATTGGGAAGAACGTTATGAAGTTTTAAAACTCAATCCCCCTTTGCAAAAAATGGAATTCAAGAATCAAATGAATAGAATCTGCAATACGTATGTTCAACATATCGGGCTTAAAGATGAGAAAGAAGTTAAAGAACTACTTCAATTCACTACTTATTCCAGTTCAATTCCTGAAGGATTAAGATTAGCAGACATGATTGGACAGAGTTTTAAGAACTATGTTATATAAAAATCGAAATATGCATTTACAAAATTTTATCTACTATTCCTAGTTTATCACATAAATGATTAACTAGATGAATGAAAGTAGCAGAACATAACTCTTGTTCGTTTTTTTCGTCGTTATTGCTTCTATGTTTTAAGTAATGGGTTAAAATGTCAATCATTTGGTTTATTGAAAATTTGTGCGCTAAATAGACATAGCCAATGAAAGCTTCGACAGCATCCCCTAGCTCACCTTTATTCTTCCTGCTTCCAATATAACTCCTTAAAGGAGATTTCTTGCATGCCTCGGCAAGGCAAGAATCCCAGACTTTCACTCCTTGCAATCTTGATTTTGCTTCAAATATAGCAGCATTGTAGATAAAATTAACAACTGAATCACCAAATTTAGCAAAATCATTTGTTGAAAATATTTCCTCGAATTTTAAGGTATTAATGAAAGATGTGTCCAAAAGACTCCATCCTCTCTTATTCGATTTTTTCTTTACAGGCTTTAATAAAATCATTTGTTTCTTTTTTTAGCCTGTCTAAAGCACTATGAATCGCTGGAATAGGATCTGCAGTTTTTTTCTTCATTTTAACTTGAAAAACAATTGATTCGTAAAAAGATTCATCTCTCCAATATCCCGCAAAATCGACTGCATCATCTTTCAATAACTCTTCTCTTAAAAGATTGAATAATGTATGAGGGTCAGTTTGTTTTATATTCAGTTTCACATATCCTTTATCCTTTTTCAGAACTTTTATCTGCATCTTCTTGCCTCGCGTGACTTTTTTCTATCGAATTTATATATTTTTTTAGTTATGAGATTTATTGTATTAATCTCGAATATGTATTCTACTTGATGAATTTTGCTCTTTAATATATTGATTGAGTTCTTTCTTTGTTTTATCCTCAGATAATTTCTTAATTAGTTTGTCTATACATTTATCTGGTGCTTCTTTTACAATTACAGATTCATTTTGACGTTTGAAGTAACCAAGCGATAATCCTTTATCAATAACGAATTCAGCAGGATAATCAGTAACATAACTTATGGTCAAAAGCACTTTTTTCATTGTTTGAGTTCGAATTGACCTTGGAAACTCTTGAATTAAATCATATAACTCTGATAGTATGTATTGAACTTCTTGCATACTGGCTGTTGTAAATAACTCTTGCCCCCTAACAAAAGATTCATTTCCAGAGTGATTTAGAGCAGAACTAATACTATCAATAGAAATAATCGTAGTACTAATCTGTTGTATTAAGCGAAGATGGTGAGTATAAAAACCGTCTTCGTTAGGAGTCATGGATTCAACAAACATTCTACCGGCAGATTTTGCTATATTTACAGATTCGATTACCGCGTCTCTCTCTCCTTGAATTCGAATTCTAAGGACACCTTGCTTATATGTTAGTGTAAACTCCACATATTTTAGAGCTGTTGATAACACTTCTATAAAGTGTTGAAGATGTTTTTTATGAGGAAAATTAATGTGAATCTCTTTAATTGTTGCTTTTGCCAAAAAACTCACCTTTCATCTTTATTATTGATTTTATAATTTGAAAGCTAAATCTCCGCTTCCATAATCAATAGTAGTTTTCCTTTTCTCAATGTTTGAACATTCGGGACACTTTAATTTGTCTCGACCTATCTTATTTAATCTTGTACCGCATAAAGAACAAAACGCAAATATAACCCCTAATTGCGATCCAATTAAAGATCCTTGTAAAGGTATAGTCTTTGCATCCAGAATCTTCCCTCGAACAGCATCTCCGTATCTTAATACCTCATCAGCTGTTTCTATATATTCCCGAGAAACTTGAGATACATGTAAAATTAAAGTATATGTTGGATAAATTTCAACATTATTAATAACACCAACAGATATTGTTGCCATCTGACGTGATAAATTGACAACACCACCTATGAAAGTGTCTCCTACTTTAGGGACTGGTGTCATTTTAGCTTTAGGCATCACTGAAATTTCATGGTGATCCAAATTTATGACTACATGTCCTGTAACTGAAGCGAAGATATAATTTTCTGTTGAATAAGTACCAGGACCCCCCAAGAACTCTTCAGTAACAGCTAGGCGAGTTCCTGGAAAAACCATTTCTTTAGAATCTTTTGTTCTATCAAAAATTTCGCTTTTCATTCATCGTCACATTTGTCTTATTTTTGATGGTGGTATGATATTTCTATAAAATACCTTTCCATTCATCACAACGTTGTCTTCTACTTATCAAAAACTATATATTATGACTTTCAAACTCCACGATAATGGCGACACCTGAATTCGGCACAATAAGTGCAACAAGAATGGAACTACTCAATACTAGAGCTAGAATACGATTAGCTCAGAAAGGCCATGATCTTCTAAAAGAGAAAATGGACGCGTTAGTAATTGAGTTGTACGCAATTAAAGATGAGGTTCGTCAAGCCAGAAAACAAGTCGAAGAAGAACTATTAATCGCCTATCAATCCTTAGCTAAAGCGGAGATGATTCTAGGTCCAGACAGAATAAGAGATTTAGCATTATATGCTCCCGCGATTTTAGAAATCAAAACACAAACTGTAAGTATAATGGGTGTAAGATCCCCACGTTTTGTTATAGATGAAATTCAAACAGATGACGAGGAGGTATTTTATGGTTTATCCAGCTCAAGTGCTCAACTTGATAGATCTATAGTTTTCTTCCGAAAATCTTTGAAGACTTTAATGATTGTAGCAGAAAAAATGACACTGCTTGAGAAACTTGCTTTGGAAATTAATAAGACAAAGAGAAGGGTTAATGCTCTGAATTATATTCTTATTCCAAAACTAAAAGCAACAGCAAAATTTATTGCTAGCACTCTAGAAGAACAGGAAAGAGAGACGTTTTCAAGGTTGAAAAGAGTAAAGGCGATATTAGAAGCGAAAAAAGCATAAATGAAAAACGACTTGTTATTTTCCTATCAGAAAAAATTTGAAGAAGATACCTATTTTTCACATGGCACATTAATAGACTTTATATTATAATATGAACAATAATAGACTGAGAAAGAAACAAAAGTTTCTAAATAAATAAAATTCAGAGGCAAGTATATGGCGATTACAGATTGGTTTATTAATTTACCTCCAAAAGGTTTAACTGATTCCGGCTTAAAAATGCTAATTTATCTTGTTGTTATATTTACCATCTTAAGTGCTTTAATAGTTTTTATTACAACTAAAGTTTATAAGAAAGGGAAAGGACCTTCATTGCTTGATCTAGATTTAGAAACGGATATGCCTACCCCTAGTGATATCCCACCTGCTGAAAGAATTGCTATATTAAAAATTGAAAAAGCTAAATTCGAAGCGGGGCAACGAGCTTTGTCTGATGCTAATAGAAAGAAGGAGATAAGCGAGACAATCTTTGGAAGATTATCAGTTAGATACGCATCTGATGTTAAGAAAATTGAAGATGAAATTGAGAAAACTGCAAGAGAAGTAGAAGTATCTCAATTAGAAGAAGAACTGAAGAAAATGCAAGGAGATTATCTAAGCAAAATAAAAGGTGATGAAAAGATTAAGACACCAGCGTCTACAACTAGCGTAGCACCACCAGCTCCAAAATCTAGAAAAGCTGGGAAAACTGCAGCCCCCCCAAGCCCTCCAACACCATCAACAGGAGCAACTCCTCCACCACCACCTACAGTTGGAAAAACTCCTCCAGCAACATCAGTACCATCTCCTCCAATGCCAACTCCAGCACCAAAACCACCAGGAGCAGCAGCAGGACCAAGCATTCCAGCACCTTCAATTCCAGCTCCTAAACCACCAGGAGCAGCGGCAGCACCATCCGGAGAAGGAGATCTGTTTGCCAAAAGTACATCAATTGCGGCATTGAGAAAAGAGATGCTTAAGGAACTTGATAGACTCAAGAAGTTTATGAGCGAACAACAATAAACCAACAGGTCAAGTTTATACACTATATAGAAAAGAAAATAGAAATTTGTTATTTTCTTTTTATTTTATTTTATATTAAACATTTGATGGTGAGATTTAATAGTATCAAATAACAATATTACATTAAATAATAAAAAAATTAATCCGAGAGATTGTATGGCTAATATTCACAATAGCTTACCACAGAAAGAGAAAGCTAAAGCCCTTGCAGCAAAAAAAGCTTTAGAGGACTTTGTTTTCGATGATTTCGTCGTTGGAATAGGAACAGGAAGCACTATCAAGTATTTTATTAAAGCTCTATCAGAACTTGTAGCGCAGGACGAACTTGAAATAATCACTGTTCCATCTTCTTTTGAAACACATTTAGAATTAGCTAGATCAGGACTATCTGTTTCCACTCTGGTTGAATTTCCAGAATTAGACACTTATGTGGATTCAGCAGATATAGTGACTGAGGATTATGTTCTTATAAAAGGAGGGGGGGGAGCTCTGACAATGGAAAAGATAATGGCTAAAGCAGCTAAAGAGTTCATTATAATTATTGATGATTCAAAATACCCTCAAGATCTTCTTAGTCACCATGTTCCTATTGAAATCCTTCCTCTTGCAGTTAATACAGTTGTTGAGCCTATATACAACCTAGGTGGTGAGTTTAAACTTCGCTATGTAAAAGGAAAGATAGGACCGGTTACTTCTGATAATGGAAATGTTTTGGGAGATATCAATTTTAATCAGTACTATAATCCAAAAGAGATTGAGATGGCTCTCAACAACATCCCTGGCGTTATAGAAAATGGTATTTTTACTCTGGATATTCATCGTTTGATTATAGGCAAACCAGATTCAGTAGAAGTTATAGATCGACCCTCTTCACAATCTATAAAAGAGCAGTAATGGTAGCTCCTTTTGAATAAGCCTCCATTAATTCTCTACCAATTTGACTGTTTTTAGCTATACTGACTTCCCCAGATTTTCCTATAGTTAATTGAACTATAACCTTCCCATTAATCGCAACGGATGCATCTTTACCTATGAAAACATTTGGAAACGAAAGGCTTACTTTATTCTTAACAGGATACGCATCTATAACAAATTCTGCAGTTTCTTTTTCATCATAGGTTTTTACATCAATTGATAATCCAAGTTTTTGTTCTATTTCATCAATTCGTTTTCCTTCTTTCCCAATTACCCTAGGCTTATCTTTTTTTGTTACATAGAGTATTAGTGAATTGGGAGGATCAAATTCATAATCATAATCATAAATCGAGTATTTCTGTAATACCTTTTGAATTGTTGTTGGGGAAATTTCTGTTCTGACTCTTCCAACCTTAGCCTTGTCTGCTTTTGATAATGGAGCAACAACTATTTGTTCTCCAAAAGTGTATATCTCATATTCCAATGAATTTGTATGGAAATCCTTCACTAATACTACGGGACGAGTTAAGTCTCGTTCTTTCATACCTGAAGGCAATTTAATTGTTAATTCAAGTGTATAAACTTCTGCTATGTCACCCTTATTTATGAAGATTATTGTGTCAACTATTGAAGGTATGACCCCCAAATCAACCCTTCGCAGAAAACGTTGCATACCGTCGATTGCTTGGGTCGCATGAACCACACCTATTAGACCTATCCCTGCTAATCTTAAATCTGAATAGGTCTCAAAATCTTTTGTTTTTCTTAGCTCATCATAGATAACATAATCGGGTCTCATCAATAATACTAAATCAGCTGAAGCTGAAATATCACCTTCAAAACCTGACATTTGAGTAATCCTGTTATCTACTTGCAGATCTCTTGGATTTTCAAATGTTTTAACAATCCTACCTTTATCCGCGTAAAATTCAGCAATTGCTGTAGCAAAAGTACTCTTTCCTGCTCCAGGTGGTCCAGCTATTATGATCCCATCAGCTTGTTTTTCTATTTTTTCAAGTAACTTGGAATCAAGACTATAATCCTTTAAAGAGAGTTTAAGAATTGGTTTTACTGCAGTTATATCCATAGCATCACTGAAGGGAGGTCTGAGGATAACTATTCTAGAATTTTTCAGCTGGACAACAGTTGTTCCATGTTTATCTGATTCAATGAAACTATCCTTTTCTCTACTAGCTCTCTCTACAATATCTTTTGCAAGATCTTCAAGAAACTCCCGGGAAAGAACACCTTCGTCCGATAACGCTACTAATTCAAAGTTTCCAGGAACTCCTTTTTTTGCTAAAGGAGGATTGTCTTCTCTTAGATGGATTGACATAGTGTTTTCGTCAAAGTAGTCCTCAATTTTCTTTCCTATGCTCTTCGGAGATTCCTTAATATAAACTACTGCTAGTCCTTCAGCTTTTCCTATTTCTGCCATTACTCTATCAGAAGTAATAAGAATTGCTTGGTATTCTTCAGCAAGTTCTCTTATTTTAGCATCCAACTCTCCAGCGGGTGCACCTCTAATCTGGTAAGTATTAGGTCTATACCCATCAATTATGATACCAATGCCTTTTTGCGCACAAAAATCTCTCATCCTTTGGAGTTCCTCAAGAGCAACCATTCCAGTCACTTTGGCTTGGTTTGCCATGTTTTCAATTTCTGCTAAAACTACACGTGAAAGAATAATCTCATCTGTATCTTTCTGTTCTTTAATGTATTTTAAAAACTGACCATTTATTATAGTAGAGGTGTCAGGAACATATTTCATTTGATTTCTTCACCTATGTTTTTATTTACTTCCTCAAATTCTAGCTCACTAACACTATAATAAGACACATCACCCAAACTATCAATCACTGCAAAGATTAATTGCTTGTTTATTTTCCTTGCTTCTGAAACTATTTGATCAATGTCGTCTATATTAAAGAGTATTCCCTCAATCATTGGTACTACAAGAGCTAAATGTTTTGCTTTATTTGGTGTAGCACCTCTCTCATAAAGTTCGAAATATTTGCCATTAATAGAATGTTTTTTCACTACATATCCTCTACCTCTAAGATCTTTGTAAAGAAGGTAATGGATAAGAAAATTCTGGATATTTTCTGAAAAAAATGCAACTACTTTTGAAACCGGAAGTTCTTTATTATCAGTTTCAACAACTTCAATTTTCTTTCGTTCTAATAATAAGACAGTCTCAAATGGATCAAGTTTCAAATAATTCGATTTTGTGAACTTCCCAAACCAGCCTTGACTGTAGATAGAATTGCCACTTTTATCGGTTATTAGGGAATAATCTTTGTGTAGTTGTGCAATAGGTATCATTTCTATTCTAATTTATTGAAAAGGTGGATAATATTAAAAATTGGTGTTAAAAGATTCTTTAGATTAAATGAAATTCAAAGAAAAATTGCAAAAATCACTAAAGGATAAAATTAATCCTCAATTATTGGATAAATTACCTTCAAGTTACGCTGTTATAGGTGACATTGCAATTTTTCATCGAATTGATGAACAATTATTGGAACACAAGAGGATAATTGGAGAAATTTTAATTGAAATTGATCCTAGAGTTAAAACAGTAATTGAGCAAATAGAAACGAGAACTGAATTCAGAAGACCACAAATACGCCACATAGCAGGAGAGAAAAAAACAACGACTGTTCACAAAGAGTTCAACACAATGTTCAAAATCGACTTAGATGCAATTACTTTTTCACCAGGAAACAAAGGAGAAAGAGGACATCTTATTAAGATAACTGAAGAAAATGAGATAATTTGTGATATGTTTACCTGTGTTGGAAATCTGTCTCTCCCCATAATTGTTAACAATCCTTCTGTAACAATTTATGGTATTGAAATAAACAAAGAAGCATATGATTTTTTAACGGAGAATATTGCCTTAAACAAAGTTGAGAAAAGATATCATTCAATTTTAGGAGATAACAGAGTAGTAACACCGAAGAATGTAGCTACAAGAGTAATAATGGGTTTCTTTGATATTGACAAAAAACAATTTGAAAATGCGGTAGAAGCTATCAAACAAGAAGGTTGGATTCATTATCATTACACTGCTTCCAGAGGATCTAGATTCCAAATAGAAGAAAGTGTTTTAGAGACAAGCAAACTAATGAATTGCAAAATAGAAGAAATTAACACAAGGAGAATCAAAAAATTTTCTCCAAGACTGGAACATATGTGTGCAGATATTAAAATCAGAAAGTAAAATGTAGAAAAGATTAAAGCAACAAAAAATAAGTAAAATCAATGCGTAAGGTTTCACCTAATCTTTCTGAAAAACTTAAACTAAAGACAATAGCTGATTTTCAATTTGGTAAAGGTGCAGGAAATGTGCTCTTTTCAGAAGAAATTACTATCGAAAGATCAAAAGGAACTAACAGAATACGTTTTGTTTATCTAGCTGACGAAAGAGTTTGCTCATTCAGAGTAAAGGATGGTTATTTAGTGCCATCCTTGATGGGGGCTAGATTGCTATATGAAAATACCTTGGGATTAAAAGTTAAAGTAAATCAAGATGCAGAGCCATTCGTTAGAGAAGGCAAGTCTGTTTATTGCAAACACGTTATTGAGGCGGATGCTAACATTTCGGTAAGAGAAGAAGTTATTATTGTTAACCAGAAAGAGGAATTTATAGGGATAGGTACTGCTAAAATCGCAGGTTTATTGATGAAAGAAATGAAAAGCGGCGTTGCAGTCGACACAAGAAAAGGAGTAGGAATGGGATAAAATCCTATTATTTAGATTTTAACCTAACGATGGCTCCTGCTAAGTCACCATTTTCTTCTTCTATGGCTTTTATTGCTTCTTCTTTCGAAACCCCTGTCTGATTCATAATTAATTCTACATCTGTATCAGAATAAGTCGCTTTTTTGCTTACAGAAGCTTCACTTCCCCTTGGACGGTCTATTCCTTCACCTACTATTTGGAAAGTATCGGATTCCATCATCCCAGGGATAAAAGCTTTTACAACTGTGGGATTGTAGATGACAGTCTCTTTGTCTGCAAATCGAATCACCACTTCTTCCACACCATCTAACTCTACTTGTCTCATTCTTGCTTGCATTCTTTTTGCTTCACGTGGAGATAAAGGTCTTTTTCCACCCATCATGTTTTTCACATACTTTATTTTTAATCTGTAAACTATTCTTCAATTTCTTCTTGTAGCATTCCTTCCTTTGGTGCTCTTGTTTTTAAAAATGTCCATCCGATCCATGCAGTAAGGAGCATAAGAATGAAAATTGATACGAATATAACAATCGCAATAGCTAAATAGGCTTTTAGTAAAAATTCCTCTCCTTTTAATAAAGGAAAAAGAATTGTCCAAACAAACATAAAAGCAATAACACCAAATGAACCAAAGATCATTACAAATCCTATAAGTTTATCATTCATTCCAGTGTCCTCTTGTAGAAATAGGTTGTTTTCTTTATTTAGATTTTTGTCTTTTATTCAGCTTCCATATCTATTCCTAAGGCCATTTTAATGAGAGCTCGAACTCTATCTTCAGCGCTTTCATACTTCGCTTTCTTTCCTGGGACTTCTACTATTACTGGATAAGGATTTACTTGAATTCTGGTTATGAGAGCTCTATTTGCTTTTGCAACTTCTTCTGTAATAATCACAATTGCAATTTCAGGATCCTCAGAAAGAGAACGTAATATAGGAGCAGCTTTTTTTGGTTCTTCTGTAAAAACCTGGGAAATACCTGACAACTTAAACCCAAGCGAGGTTTCTTCATCTCCTATACTGACAATCTTATTGCGTTGTACTGAGCTCATTAGAATCACACATTGAAATTACATAATTGTTGAAACTATAAAATCGGTTGCTTTTTTCTCTATTTGTTTTGCTTTCTCTTTCAATTCGTTTTGTTCTTTTTCGAACTTATTGAGCATAATAGCATATTCTTTGTCAATTCTTTCCTTAACCCCTGACAAGATTTTATTGGCTTCTTCTTTAACTTTTATTTCTTTGTCTCGTAGTTTTAAAACAGCTTTTTTCTCAGCTTCCATGATTGCTTCGTTTTTATCAATTTCAGCTTTCTTAATCTTTTCTTCACACTCACGTTCTGTATCTCTTATTGTTTTAAGGAAATCTACGCTCATATTAATTCTAACTCATATTCCTTTTCTAAATAAACCCATGAAGATGTTTTTAAAAGATTTTGTTACGGCTCCAATTACTAAATATTCAGAGAGTTAATGTTAATCCATTAGTTCTATTTTATGTAGAAAAAGATTTAATGTTACAATAATTTCTGAATCTAATGATAAGAAAATACTTCGGAACCAATGGGATACGGGGAGAAGTAAATGTACTTTTTACACCAACTTTTGTTTCAAAAATAAGCGCAGCTATAGCAGCTTCATTTCAAAATAAGGGTACTATGATAATTGGTTCTGATGGTAGAACAAGTAGTCCATTCATAAAACACGGAGTAATTGCTAGCTTTTTAGCAAGCGGATTTGAAGTAATTGACGTTGGGATTGTCCCAACTCCTTTAGTACAATTCGCTGTTAATAATCTTAAAGCAAATTTAGGTGTTGTAGTTACAGCAAGCCACAATCCTCCAGAGTTTAACGGCATCAAAGTTATTGATTCTGATGGTATTGAAATTGATCTGGAGAAACAAAAGCAAGTTGAAAATATTTATGAGAATGAGGAATTTAATTTAGTTTCTTGGGAAAATAACCAGAAGGTAACAAAAATAGATCTAAAAACCGAATATATTGAGCAAATTTGTAGTTTTGTGGATAGAGATAGTATAGAAAAGAAAAAACTTTGTGCAGTGATTGATGCAGGAAATGCTGTAGGTGGAGTAGTTACACCATTATTATTAAGAAAATTAGGAATAAAAACAATAACAATCAATGGGCAATTGGATGGTAGATTTCCAGGTAGAGGGGTTGAACCTTCACCAGAAAATCTGAAAACCATGTCAAATTCAACTGTAATATCTAAAGCTAATTTCTCTGTTGCTCATGATGGCGATGCAGATAGAGCTATTTTCGGTGATGAAACAGGTAAAATTTTCTACGGTGACATATCAATAGCTTTGTTTCAAAAATTTCTTTTGAAGAACGACAAAAACAAGAAATTTGTAACTCCAATCAGCTCTTCTCTTATTGTTTCAGATATTGCTGAAGAAATTGGTGGAGAAGTAATATGGACACCAATAGGCTGCATATTTGTTAGTAGAAAAATGATACAGGAAAAGAGTTTACTCGGGGGAGAAGAAAATGGAGGTCTTTTTTATGCACCTCATCAAAGTGTAAGAGATGGACCAATGGCTGCTGCTCTTATGGCGGAAATAATCGCACATTCAGACACCAGTCTTAGCAAATTAGCAAATGGATTACCTAAATACTACCAGAAAAAAGATAAAATCAATTGTCCAAATTCAATTAAGAAAAAAGTAATGGAGTGTATTATTGATAATATACAAGAAAAAGTTGAAATTTTGACTATTGATGGTATAAAATTAATCTATCCTGATAGTTGGATATTAATTCGTCCTTCAGGTACTGAACCTATTTTTAGAATCTTCGTGGAAGCGAAATCTGTTGAAAGAACAAATACAATGATGGAAGAAGGATTAAAGATAGTTAACGTAGCAATTAAATGTGTACAGTGATGCAAGTTTAGTTGTTCTATCACTATACGAATTTTGGTCTGATTATTTGTAAGCATGCCTAACAATCAAGAGTTGATTTAACAAAACTTAAAAAAAGAAAACTAAAAGTTGTGTAGCAGATTGAGTGTATTTAAGATGATAGCAGCTGATTCAGAGCAAGTAGGTGTAATTGAAAGAATTGCAGGGCCAGTCGTACAAGCATCAAACATGTTAGGTTCAAAGCTTTATGACGTAGCAAGAGTTGGGAAAGAAAAACTTGTAGGAGAAATAATCAGATTGATTGGTGATGTTGCAACTATTCAAGTATATGAGAACACCGAGGGATTAATGCCGGGAGAGCCTGTATTTCTAACTCATGCACCCTTGTCAGTAGAACTAGGACCTGGTTTAATGCGCCAGATTTTTGATGGTATTCAAAGACCTCTACCTGTAATTATGCAGGAGTCTGGAGATTTCATTACTAGAGGAATTGAAATTCCTGGGTTAGATCATAAAAAATTATGGGATTTTAAACCATCAGTAAAGGAAGGAGATATGGTGGTTGGTGGTGATATATTAGGTGAGATCCCTGAAACACCTACAGTTGATTTTAAACTGATGGTTCCACCAAATGTAAAAGGTAAAATTGAGTTTATAGCAAAACGTGGTGATTACACAATAGATGAGACAGCAGCGACCTTAATTACCCCAGTAGGATCAAAGGTTGATTTGAAATTCTACCATGAATGGCCTGTACGCCAACCTAGACCGATTCAAAGTAGATTACCATCTACTGTTCCTTTAATAACTGGTCAAAGAATTTTTGATACTATCGCTCCAATAGCAAAAGGAGGAACAGGTGCAATTCCAGGAGGATTTGGTACTGGAAAAACAGTATCTCAACATCAACTTGCAAAATGGTCAGACGCAAAAATTGTAGTTTATGTCGGTTGCGGTGAAAGAGGGAACGAGATGACTGATGTGCTCCGTGAATTTCCAAAACTTGTTGATCCCTACACAGGAGGACCTCTTATGGATCGTACAGTATTAATTGCTAATACTTCAAATATGCCTGTAGCTGCACGTGAAGCTAGTGTTTATACAGGGATTACCTTAGCTGAATTCTTTAGAGATATGGGGTATGATGTCGCCATGATGGCTGACAGTACATCAAGATGGGCAGAAGCAATGCGTGAAATCTCAGGTCGTCTTGAGGAAATGCCTGGTGAAGAATCATTCCCAGCTTACTTATCCTCAAGAGTAGCTCAATATTATGAAAGAGCAGGAAGAGTACTTACCATTGGATCGCAACCAAGAGAAGCAAGTATTAGTGTTGTAGGAGCTGTTAGCCCACCTGGTGGAGATTTTAGTGAACCAGTAACACAGAATACATTAAGAATTGTCAAAGTTTTTTGGGCATTATCTAAAGAATTAGCAAGTAGAAGACATTTTCCTGCGATAGATTACCTCTTGAGTTATACATTATACTGGTCAGCGCTCGAGAAATATTATGCTGAAAATGTTAGCCCAGAATTTCCACAATTAAGAGCTGAAGCCTTAGCACTTTTGCAGAAGGACAAAGAATTACAAGATATAGTTGCGCTTGTTGGACCAGACGCTTTACCTCCAAGTGAGAAAATAGTTTTAGAAACAGCAAGGATGATAAAAGAAGATTTCCTACAACAAAATGCATTTCATGAAACAGATAGTTTCTGTAGTTTGGAAAAACAGTATTTGATGCTTAAAACAATACTTCGTTTCAATGAAAAAGCAAATGAACTCTATAGAAGGGGAGAAAGTGTTGTGGATATCTTCGAACATGATATTGTCACTAGAGTTGCAAGAATGAAGTATATAGAACGAAGTGACGTAGAAAAAAGTTTGAATGAGCTCATGAAGGAGATTGATGGAATGACAATTGTAAGAATGGAGGATGCTCAATAGGGGTGTTTATGATGACTACGAAAGAACAATTTGATGCAAGAGAATTTCAGACTGTTATTGAAGTTTCAGGACCACTAATGTTTGTAGATTTAAAAGGAATGGGTGGAGTAAGTTACGGAGAAATCGCTGAAATCACTACAACTAGTGGGGAAAAACGAAGAGGGCAAGTTCTAGATATTTCAAAAAACTTAGCCGTTATTCAGTGTTTTGAAGGAACTTCCGGATTGGAAACTAAAGATACAATATGTCGTTTTCTTGGAGAGACAATGAAAATAGGTGTGAGTCGTGAAATGCTTGGACGAGTTTTCAATGGAAGAGGTGAACCAATTGATGGTGGAGGAGGAATCGTACCAGAGAAAATCCTTGATGTTACAGGAGCACCAATTAATCCCTCAGCTCGCAGATATCCTAAAGAATTCATTCAAACTGGAATAAGCACCATTGATACTCTACTTACTCTTGTGCGAGGTCAAAAACTTCCATTATTTAGTGGCAGTGGATTGCCGCACAATATGCTTGCAGCACAAATTGCTCGCCAAGCAAAGGTTTTAGGGACAGAAGAAGAATTTGCTGTTATCTTTTGCGCTATGGGAATCACAGCAGATGAAGCTCGATTCTTTAGAGATGACTTCGAAGAAACTGGAGCACTTGATAGAGTAGCTCTTTTCTTGAATTTAGCAGATGATCCCGCAATTGAACGGCTACTGACACCTCGATTAGCATTAACTGTTGCAGAACATCTTGCATTTGAGCATGATTACCATGTTTTAGTAATATTAACTGATATTACAGCGTATGCAGAGTCTCTTCGTGAAGTAGCAGCAGCTAGAAGTGAAGTTCCTAGTAGGCGTGGTTATCCAGGATACATGTATTCTGATTTTTCCACAATCTATGAAAGAGCAGGGAGAATTCGCGATAAGTTAGGTTCTATCACTCAGATACCTATTTTAACTCTACCAAATTATGATATTACTCATCCTGTCCCAGATTTAACTGGGTATATCACAGAAGGACAGGTGTATGTAGATATTGCTCTAAATCGTAAAGGGCTCTTTCCACCAATCAATCCGTTACCCTCGCTTTCAAGGTTGATGAAAGATACGATAGGCAAAGGATCCACTCGAGACGATCACAAATATGTAGCAGATCAGCTTTATGCACTCTATGCAACTGGCAGGGATCTTAGAGATCTCGTTGCAGTAGTTGGAGATGAATCACTCACAGAAACTGATAAAAAAGTGCTGGAATTCGCCGAGCTTTTTGAAGAAAAATTCATCAATCAAGGCTATCATGAAGACAGATCTATCTTTCAATCTCTCGATATTGGTTGGGATTTACTATCAATTTTTGATGACCCTCATAGAATTCTCAAACGAATTCCTTCAGAATACATAGATAAGTTTCACCCAGAAAAACGAGATGAAAAAATAGATTTCAATTCCGTTGATATCTAAAACATCTCCAATATCCTTTCTTTTATTCTAAAGCAACACATTTTATTTCACTATAATTCAACCATTCTTTCACTTTCAGAAAATTATCAATTTTATTAATGGAAAGAGCAAAATCCACATCATCTTTAAATCCAAGTTTCCCTAATTTTTTAGCATTTGGTGATTTTTTTAACAGATGTACTGTGTTTGGTTCTTTTTCATGTAATTGTTTTGTTTTTAAGAAAAATTCATTTTTGCTTCCAATGAAATCATTTGTTCTCTCAATCACTTTATAGGCAATTGATAAACTAGTAATCCAATCTTCAACTGTATATGCATTTTCATCCTTATAATATCCTGCAGGAATGATGTATAAATCAGATTTTTCCTCATTCATTATTGTTACTGCTTCCTCCGATACTCTATCCAAATTAACTAATGAACCTAAAAAGACATGTTTGTGTGGCTTCAACAGCAAAATTGTTTTTGCCCCACTAGTAGATGTAAAAATAACATTCTTCTTTCCAAAATCTTGATCATAGAAAAGTGAAGGTGTATTTCCATAATCAAATCCATGAATTTTCAATCCACCTTCTTCACCTATTAAGAGGTAATTAGGAAAGTTTTCCTTCCTTAGTTTTTTTGCAGAAGAACCTTCTTGAACAACGATAATTCTTCCCACGCCAGAATTTTTCAAAGTAACCATAGAACTAGTAGCTCTGAATGTATCTACTACAATGTATACTGCACCATCAGGTTTCATTAATTTCGTGAATGCAAAAGGGCTTTCGATGTAGATTGGCATAATTACAATTGTATAAACACTGTTTATTATATTTTTTTAGTTAAAGAAACAGAATACATGGTTATTGTCATAATTTTTTTAATTTGAAAAAAAAAGTAAATGTGAATATCAATTAAATAAAGATAAAACAAGGTAGGATGGTCTAGCTTGGTAAGATTTTTGCTTCGGGAGCAAAGGAACCAGGGTTCAAATCCCTGTCCTACCACCATATCATACCAATTTATCAGATTTTTTCACTCTTGCAATAAACTCCTCTTGTATAAGTGAGCATATTAGGATACTTTTCTTGTTTCCATTCTTCATTCAAGTGCAAAGCTACAACTTCACCCAAGAACAAATCATGAGTACCTAATTCCACGATTTGTTTAAGTTTACATTCCATGCTGACTGGGCATTCTTGTATGAATGGTGTTTTTACAACAGTGCTTTTTTTCTTGGTGAATTTACATTCCTTCCACTTATCAATATCTAGTCCTGATTTTGTTCCACATAACTCTACTTCTTCTAACATCTCAGTTGTTGGTATGTTAACAACAAATTCTTTTGAATTAGCAATTAAATCATATGAAAATCTGTTTTTTCTAATAGCAATTCCGACAGTAGGTGGTGACGAACTGCATGTACCACCCCAAGCCAACGTTATAATAGATTCTTTTCTTTTATGTGAAGAAGAAACAAGCATTACAGGATTAGGATAAAGAGCAGAAGAGGGATTTTCTTGTAATTTTTTCATGTTTATCGTTTCTATGTTCTGGTTTTACAAGATAAATTTTTCCTATCTTACGCTTCACCCAGTTTTTCTGTTGATTTCATTAGAGAGCCTATGTTTGAAGGGGTAAAGAATCCATCAAAATCTCCAAATCTTTGAATGTATTCTATTATATGATTTGCAGCTTCTGTTGGTAAGGTAAAAATCTGTTTTATACCTTCCTCTTCACTCCCTATTGTATAATCTGTAGTAAACTTTACACCTCTTCTTCTTTGAATCTCTACAACCTTATCTATATCATTGACTAGATAAGCTAGGTGATGTATTCGTCCTCCATATTTCTTCACGTATTTTTCTACTACAGAATCTTCTGTTAATCCCTCACTCACAACAATTACAGGTAGGGTATCATGTAATTTGATACTACTTGTAATTGCATTCATTGAAATTACTTTGAATGTTTTGAATTCTTGATAAGGTACCAAATTTGCGAGTTCAGCCATAGCCTTTTCTCTCTTTCCCTTTTTTACACGATAAGCCACATGATCTAATTTTATTATTAAATCACTCAATCCTGTTTCCTTAATTTCTTTTTGAGCTTGCGCAAAATCTAAAATCATAATTTGAACACCACTTATGAAAGATAATGAAAGTAACGAATATAGTTAATAAAACTTTATTGATTTACAAATAACCAGTAACAAGTTTATATCTGAAAAAGTTATTATTTCTTGGGATAAGTATGAATCTTGAAGAAATACTAAAGGAGCTAAAATCCTTTTATGATCCAAGCAGTGTTGAAGGAATGAAGAGAGGGGGAATAAATCCGGATAAAGTGTTTGGTGTAAAAATCCCCATTCTTAGAAAAATGGCAAAAAAAATCAAGACTAATCACGATTTAGCTCAGGAATTATGGGATTTAGGCTATAGAGAGACAATGATTCTAGCAGCAATGATAGATGATCCCGCTCAAGTGACTGAAGAACAAATGGAGAAATGGGTGATTTCAAGATTTTTCTCTTATTGGGAGGTTGTAGATCAAACATGTATGAACTTGTTTTTTTTGACGAAATTCGCATACGAAAAAGCAATAGAATGGAGTTCCAGAAAAGAAGAGTTTGTAAAGCGAGCAGCGTTCGCATTGATGGCAGTCCTGGCATGGAAAGACAAGAAAGCTGAGAATAGCAAATTTGAAACATTCTTCACATATATCAAGAAAGAATCTGTAGATGATAGGAATAATGTCAAGAAGGCTATTAATTGGGCTTTAAGACAAATAGGAAAACGAAACTTACCTCTCAACATAAAAGCATGTGAAGTTGCAAAGGAAATACTTGAAATGGAATTTAAGAGCTCAAAATGGATTGCGAGGGATGCAATAAAAGAGCTTGAAAGTGTTGCCATACAAGAAAGACTTAGAGAATAATAAGGAAAATTGTCTATTTTTCACCTTTCATTATTTTCTGTGTTTTATTCTTGATTTCCTCTAGTTCTACGATTTTTTCTTTTAGCACAGTAATAAGCTGTTCATTGTCAAAAGCTTCTAAACGACCTCCACAACGACCGCATTCAAAATTTTGATCCATTGCTTCTTGAAAAATGACACGAGGACATTCAGGATTATTACATGTGAAAAACATATTAGATTCTTCATAATCTAATCTTGACTGTAATTTTTCTAATACTTCTTGTTGCTTTTTTTCTACGAACATATCGATTCTTTCAGGATGAAGAGTCCAAAAATAAACAAACCACCCAGTAGATTTATCTCTTATTCTTCTAAAAGTAGCTAATTGTAAATCATAAAGCTTGTAAAGAGATTTTCGTACCTGGTTTAATCTCATATCTAGTTTTTCTGATATTTCCTCATCGGTTGTTTCTTCATCTGCGTTCAGTAAAACTAAGGTAACTTGTTTTACTTCTTCACCAGCAATATCGTCCACAACCTCAATCAGGGTTTGTCTTTGCCTTTCAGAAATATTGATTTTAGATGCCATTTTACTTGAACTGACATCTTCGTTATCCCCTGATTTACTGACATCTTCTTTAGACATTGGCATTCTCACGCGCGAAAGCTATTGACCATCAACTAACAAAATATCATGTATTTAAACATTCTTTAACTTTCTCTTATGAAACGTTTTTTATGTTTTTCTGAGTATATCGTGTCTGTTTTTTGATAAAATAGATGATGATTAAAGAGGAAAATACAAAAAGAAGTAGTTGCAAATCCATTTGAAATGAGTATTGTAAAGCAAAAGACCGATCAAGTTGTAGAGATTTTAAACGAATTAGATATAGATTTATGGCTAACCTATGTCAGAAAAACTTCAGAAATTCATGATCCATGTTTATACTTCCTTACAGAAGATTCTTGGCTAACCTGGCAAACAATGTTCTTAATTAGTAGAGATGGAAGAAAAACTGTAATCTGTGGTCGTTTTGATGTTCCAAACATAGAGATGATAGGAATATATGATGAAATAATAAGTTTTGACGAGAGTCTTCAACCGGATTTAGTAAGAGTATTAGATGAAATAGACCCGAGTTCTATTGCAATAAACTATTCTGAGGATAATGTAGCAGCTGATGGTTTAACACATGGATTATGGTTGAGATTAAATAAATTTCTAGAAAACACCACTTACAAGGAGAGATTGATATCATCAGATAATTTGCTTGCAGCTTTGAGAGGAAGAAAGACTTCTCTAGAATTAGACAAAATAAGAAAAGCTGTTGATATTAGTGAGAATGGACACAAACTTCTAGCTGAATCAGTTAAATTAGGTATGACTGAACAGGATCTTGAGGGTATTTTGTTGAAATTTACTGAAGACAATAATGTCACAGTCTCATATCAACCCTTGATTAATGTGGGATCGGAAACAACTATTGGTCATGGAAAAGCTACCGCAGATGTAGTCGTTAAACAAGGTGACTTAATTAACATCGATTACGGAGTTTTTTACGATGGTTATGCTTCTGATATCCAACGAGTTCATTATGTATTAAAAGAAAATGAAGATTCCCCTCCAGAAGAAGTTGAGAGAGCTTTTGATGTGGTAATAAAAGCAATAACCGCAGGAGCTGAAAAACTGAAACCAGGACTGAAAGGATGGGAAGTAGATTTTGTATCACGAAAAATAATAACTGACGCAGGATATGAAGAATTTAAACACGCTTTAGGACACCAGATTGGCAGGAATGTTCACGATGGAGGATGCCTTTTGGGACCGCGTTGGGAGAAATATGGAAAATCACCTTATCATGTAATAGAAGAAGGGCAAGCATTTACTTTGGAACTTCATGTATTCGTTGAAAATCATGGTTTTTGCAGTGTGGAAGAGAATGTTCTTGTCACAAAAGATGGTTGTGAATTTCTTTCTAAAAGACAAGAAGAAATGATCTTACTCAAACTATGATTTGAAGCAAATCAATAAACAAAAGAAAATATTAAAAAGAAGACCGGGATAGCACAAATACAATTAACATGATTAGTTAATTTAAGCGGGGATAGCCAAGCGGTCAACGGCGTCCGGCTCAAGATTTATCATCTGAAACAAGGGCTAGATGAGTAACCGGATCCTTAGTGGTTCGGGAGTTCGAATCTCCCTCCCCGCACCATTACCTTCCTAGGTAATGTTTTTCCCTTTTATCAAAAGACATTTAAATTCCGTCTATTTTGCTACAATCATGTCAAAAATACCTTATCCAACTACAAGCTTTCTTAAGGTAAAATGCCCAGGTTGTAATAATGAGCAAATAGTGTTTGATTCAGCAAAAATAGTTGTAAAATGTAATGTTTGTGAAGCTGAATTGGCACAACCTCGCGGTGGTAAAGCTAAAATTCTAGGTGAAATTTTAGAGAATCTTTCTTAGAAACTTTATTCAGTACTTTTTATTTGATATCAATATCCTCAGCAATTTCTCTACGTACAAAGCCTATAGCGTTTTCTTTTGGTAAGAGACAAACATCTTCTTTTGCAAAAGGACCATATGTTCTTCCATCTAGACCTTGTATCTTATCTTTTGTGCTTTTTAGAAATCTAACTGCTACATATTCTATTTTTTCATCCTTCTCTATATCTTCAGCGTCTAGTATTTCTTCTATGTCAGTAAAAGCTACATCCTTTGGAGAAAAAATTTCTTTTCGATATATATCATAAATTTTCTTCATTCTAGTGTAAAAATCAGATTCTTCACGTGTTGTGCTGACAGCGATTTCTTCTTTATTAGTTACAATTCTAATTATTTTTGTGGTTCTGATTTTTATTAGATCGTTAATTACATACCTAAGTCTATCCAATCTTGCTTCAAGCATTTTTTTCATAAAAGGATTAATTTCTTCTTTAGCTTTAATCGAACGTTGCTTTAGAAAATCCCTCATTGCACCATAAAACGCCTCTGTCATTGGTGTAAGATCGTTCCTCTCACGTTCTTCTTTCCACTTTGATTGAATTTTATCGAACACTGGGCATCCTCATCTGTATTTAATTGAAGTTACTCCATCAGCAGTTGATTTCAGTTATCTCCGTATTCTTCGATTTCCTCGCTTTCTTCAATTCTTGGGGCTACAAAATAAATTAAATGACCTTTATCTTCAATTCCATATACTATTCTAATAGGTTGTTCTTGATTGAAGGATATTTTTACATAATCAGAAGACCTAATTCCTTTCAGAAAGTTTGATAGAAAATCCAAGGAATATACTGCTTCAGATTCACCAGCCACTTGAAATGCTTCAGTTTCCATTTCATCACTTTGTGGTTCAATGAAGGTGTCCATTTCTTTTGTATCGCTTTCAGCGCCAAAATATATTCCATCTTCTTTAGCCTTGATTCTCAGATAATCGCTTACCATTTCAGCATCTTTTATTACTTGCTGAATAAATGATGCTTTTACTTCAAAATTAGTATCAAAGTCAATATGTATAGAATCAGGAATGTTGCCTTCTTCTGGTATATCAATTAAGGAAAGGGCAAACTTTCTTTTTTGGTTTTTTCCAATGAATTCAATGATGAATCTTTTAGTGGCATCATCCAATGACATTTTTAGGCTTTCACTTGCACTCGCAGTTTTCAAGATAGTATTGAGGGTTTCCAAACTCAGTCCAATTACTTCTGAATCTTTTACATCATAATTTTTGAATGATTCTTTTTTCATATAAAAGTCGATCATAGATATTCGAGTAGCATCAAATGCTTTGATCTTTATTCCATCTTCTGTCACATTTATACTGCTTTCCGCTACTATTGAGCTTATAATAGAACATATATTTGACATTAATTTTGCGTCTTCTAAGACCATTTCAAAAGTCATCTTATTTACCTCATTTTTTCTTGTTTTGATAATTTAAATATATAATGTTTTCAGCTAATTATCCTTTTTCATTTCAATAACTTTTCAATATATAAGGAAATCGCCTAATAAGTTTCTATGGGGGATTTTTTCTTAAAGATTGTTCAAGCTCTCTAACTTGTCTATATAACTCAATGTTAACTTCGCTGAAATCTTGAATGATAAAAGCTTTCAATCTTTTTTCAGGTTCAAACTCAGCAAACCCAAGGATTTGGAGCTGAACCCCTTCTTTAAAATCCTGATCTATTAATTCCGTTACATCAACAGTGATTTCTTCTGTTTCATCGGAGACAACAAGTGTGTTTCCTTCAAAACTTATAACAGATCCTATAATTCTATATTTTCCTGGTTTTGAAATTTCTGCAATATTAACTTCAACAAAAGGATTAGCTCTAGAGTATTTTCTTATTTCGCTTTCATATTCTTCTGATGCTTCTTTTTTACTCATATTTCAACTTCCATCAATCATATTCACGCCATGTTTCACCACAGACTGTGCACCTAAAGAATCTTGTAGGTGATTCATCAGCACTCCTTGTTTGAATCATCCAGAAACTAACCTTCTGATTTTGATCACATTTTGGACAATAAATCTCTTTAATTGGTTTGGTTGTGTCAATATCGGTTTCATCAAAGACAACTGTCATCTCTTTGACCATATCATGTTTTATTTCTTCTGTCAGAGTTACGTTTTCATCCTCTTCTAGTTGTCTTTTATATCCACATTTGTAACAAATAACAACAGAGTTGCCTTTCTTATTTTTCTCAGTTTGAAGTAACTTTCCACATTTTGGACAAAAATCCATAGACATTATCTCGTCACCGT
>JAGLTB010000077.1 GCA_023270155.1 Candidatus Heimdallarchaeota archaeon
TTAGGTGTTAGTAAATGTTTTCAAAAACTAAAACGAACAGAATTTTCATATTAATTGCCATCCTAATAGCTGTAATAGTATTAGCTTCCAATAGTGTATTTGCAGCAGAACCAGGAGACTTAACTCCAATAGCTGCAGCACTAGCAGTAGGTATTGCAGGAGCAGCAGCAGCTATAGGAATGGGTATGGCAGGAAGTGCAGCTGTAGGTGCAATTACTGAAAAACCAGAAATCTTTGGAAAGGCTTTCTTGTTTATAGTTCTAATTGAAGCTGTAGCCATTTATGGATTGTTAGTAGCAATACTTTTAGTATTCTAACATTCTCTTTTCATTTTTTTGGTGATGATGATGACAGAAAAACAATCTCCACTTCGCTCCCCAGTTAATATGAAACTAGCATCGCTAAAAGATCTAGTGAAACTAGTTATTTCAGGTGTAGGTCTTGATAGGTCAGCAGGATACATTGGTCATTTTGCAGAAGAGAATCGTTCAATATTTTTTATCTTCAATACAAGCATAGGATACTTTGAATTGAATGCATTACCAATAATTGTTTGGGTTGAAGATGCTGATAAACCGGATAAATCATTCATTCGTTTCAAAACTTCTCCAAAAGAGGAAATGGAATTTTCCAATGACGCTTCAGATCCTAAATGGTTAGCTATTCCTATAGTTACTTTTGAGATTTTACCTGATTTTCTTAAAGTATGGGAAAAGAAAGAATAAGAGCAGACTAGTAAATCTCAAAATTCCCATAAATCATCAAATTTATCACTTTGTTTTCTTATATCTTCCAATTGTATTTTCAATCTGTTATGCTCTCGAGTAAGTTTTCGTAGAAGGCCATCAATACCTCTACTGCTTCGTGATTCATAACGACGTGATTCATTTAATTTATGGATCTTTCTTTCAACTGCTAACAACTGCTCAAATAGCTTGTTAAATCTCGCATCTTGCCCATCTCGCCAATAAAGTTCTCTCTTAAGTTCTCTTTTATTTAGAAGGTAAGCTCTGAGATGATTTCCGTGTCTCTGAATATTGCTCTTAAGCTCATTCATTGTTAGAGAGTAGAACTTTAGTCCCTCAATAATAGAAGATTTATGAATAGAAAAATCAATGTAATTTTCTATTATGTTGAAATAAGTAGATATTTGATCCAAGCTTTCTTTTCTACCAAAAATCGTGTAGGAATCTAATCTAGTTTTAAACTTGAATTTCTTTTTCACTAGCATACCATGAGAATAATGCTTTTTAGTTAAATGGGAAAGACTTATTGTTGCTTTGTTTTTCAATTTTACATTAAATAATCCTTTTTCTCTCATAAGATAGAAGTTCTTATTTGTTAAAACTACAAGAAATTGTTTAGGAAGAGAATTGTTTTTCTTTAGCCAAATGCGAGGTAAAATAGAAATTAACTCTTCATCCTCATCTTCAGGTAATATATGGTGTATTCGTCTTAATAATCGAAATTGGAAATTAAGAAAATTAACTTTTTGACTTAAGCTGCCAAAATCTTCTTCAATTTCAGCAAATTTTGTTTCGAGTTTTTCGTCTAAAAGACCTGAACGTCCTCTTAATAGAGTGAGTATTTCCTCTGCTTTGTCAACATTGTTGAGGTTTGTATATCGCATATAACCTATATTTCGAAGTTTCTCATCTACTAAGGTAAATGTCTCATTTTCAAATTTAACTAAATGATCTATAAATATGGAGATTTTTGTTCGAAGAAGAGCTATCTCATCTTCAACCTCCCTAAATAGCATTATCTTAGCTTTTCTCATATCATAAACTAATCTCACTAGATCCAGATACTGTTGTGTTAGATCCCAAACCTCTGTAAGTTTTCTATTTAAGAGGTTTATAGATGAGAAGATTAGTTGTGGTAATTGCTGGTGATAAAGAACACCATCTTCAATATCTGTTTTTTTACACCATTCACATCTATGAACTGTATCATGTTTTACAAAAGAGGCTTCATTCCCACAAGTGTGACACTTTGGGTCAAAGCAATCATCATCGCATTCTTTACAATAATAGATACTATTTGATATAATGATGTGGTCAGGACAAAGTTTACTTTTACATGATTTACAGTAATATTGTGCTGGGCCACTACATAAACTACATTTTGACATTGCCGGCAAAATTTCACACCCAGTTTTCATGAAAATCTACTAAACAAATTATATTTATAGATGTAATATCTGGAGAATAGAACGTAATCGAACTCATCAAATATCATCAAACTATAACAGGAATGCATCTCATCAGAAATAAGGTCAAACCAATAGTTTTATTTTTTGAAAAAAAAAACGATAGTATCAAATAAAGGATCGAAAAAAATGAAAATATCTGATAGAACTGCTAGTTTTAGTTATGCTATAAGAGATGTTCTTGCAGTTGCAGCAGAAGTGGAATCACAGGGGCACAGAGTCATTAAATTGAATATTGGTGATCCTATAAAATACGGATTCAAAACACCAAAATTACTTACAGAATCACTCAAATACGCTGAAGAAGAAAACTATAATTTTTATGCTGATTCACAAGGATTGTTGGAATTTAGAGAAGCTATCGCAGATTATGAAAATAGTAAATATAACTTAGGTATAACGCCAAAGGAGGTTGTTGCTACTGCTGGAGTTTCTGAAGGCATACAAATGACTTTTATGGCATTTACTAATCCTAAAGATCGGACTTTGGTTCCTGGAATTCATTATCCCAGTTATTCCGGAAATTCAAATATTTTTAAACTAGATACACAATATTACAAAACTGTGGTTGAGGATAATTTCTACCCAGACCCTGATCACATTAGATCCTTAATGACTGAGAATACTAAACTTGTATTTCTGAACAGTCCGAATAATCCAACTGGTTCTGTTTATCCTGAGAAAATTATCAAAGAGATAGTAGATATTGTTGGAGAATACGATGCTTGTATTGTTTCTGATGAAACATATGATAAGTTAATTTTGGATGATGGATTAGAGCATATTGCAACAGCAAAAGTTGCCAAAGATGTTCCAGTAATAGCTTATAATGGTTTCAGTAAGGTTTTTCTCGCCCCAGGATGGCGATTAGGTTACGCCTATTACCATGACCCAGAAGGAAAAATTGAAGAGCCGTGGGAAGGATTACAGAAGCTTACAAGATTACGTTTAAGTGCTTCAACTCCACTCCAAAAGGCTGGAACGGAAGCTCTCAAAAAAGATCAAAGTAGCTATCTTCCTGAAACAGTCAAGCAATTACGAGATCGTAGGGATTTAATGTATGGAAGATTAGCGGAGATGGATGGAATTAATGTTTATAAACCAGAAGCTGCTTTCTACATCTTCCCGATTTTAGAATTGGAGAAGTTCAAATGGAAGGATGATAAGGAATTTGTTTTTGATTTTCTTAGGAAAAAACACGTTCTTTCAGTTTTTGGTTCTGGTTTTGGACCTTTTGGAGATAGTGGATTCAGAATGGTTTATCTTCCCACACTAGAAGAAATTGATATTGCTATGAATCGTCTTGAAGATCTACTAAATGAAAATAGAATCTAACTCTGCGTTATTGGAAGATGAACTAAGGTTCTTCCTCTATTCTTTTCCTCCATGGAATTGAGATTCTAAGATTCTGGGAAACAGACGTTAATACTATACCAACAAGAATAATTCCCGCATATAAAATTGTAATAAAATCAGGTTTTTGATCTAACATTATAACTCCTAATATTGTTGCCCCTATTGGTTCTCCCAAAATTGCTACACCCACAACAAATGCTGGTAAATTTCTCAAAGAATAATTATAGGTTGCATGACCAATTAGAGATGGAGCTAAAGCAGCTATTACAAAAAGCAGATAGACAAAAGCTGAATATTGGAACAACTCTGTTCTATAACCTTTTATCAGACAATAGATAAAGAGAAACAAAGATGAAGATAAATTTACAAATGCAAAATAAGGCCATAGAGGAGAATCTTGAAGAATTTTTTTACCAATAAGAAAGTAAAAAGTTACCGTAAGAGCTCCAATTAAAGAAAAACCAATCCCTAAGATAAGATTACTTTGCATATCGTGATTAGCCGGAGAAGCAAATGCCAACAAAGCTCCTCCTCCAAAAGCGACAATTATACCAAGTACTCCTACTAAGTTAACTTTTTCCTTGAAGAACACGAAAGCAAAAATCGCAAGAAAAATGGGTATTGTATCGACTAAAGTAGTTGATATAGCAACAGAGACATAATCTAAAGAGATAAACCAAGTAGCAAAATGAATGGCAAGAAGCAATCCTGCTAAAATAATCCAATGACTTCTACGTAATGTAGTTTTTTTCCCTATCCATTTATAATCTTTATTCCTGATTGAAAGAATCAAAGCACCTATACCAGCAAATAATGTTCTATACATTGCGGTAATTTCTGCAGGTACATCTCTGTCTAGAAGTTTTACAACGATGATTGCAGAGAAAGAGACTGCTATTATTGCAATAGCTAAGAGTAGATAAGGAAAAAGTGTTTGAAACAATGATTTATCTTCTTTAGCTTCAAGCGCCAAATTTGTGCACCAATCTCATCTCATTTAAGGCTAGATTCATTATATGTTTTCCTAAGAGATGCCCTAAGTTTCCTTTGGCTGCATAGCTTTCACCAAATTTCATCACATCATCTCTTCTGCAATCCGGAGAACAAATTAGGATAGGAACAGGATCTGCTGAATGGTCTTTAAAACTACAAGGACTACTATGATCTCCAGTTATCATTATGACTAAATCATCCTTATAATTCCCTGGAAGGAATTGTGACATTTCTTTGTCTACCTTCTCAATGAACTCCATCTTTTCTTTTGGCTTTCCATCATGGGAAAAATTATCTGTGCCCTTAACATGAACAAAAACAAAATCATAGCTCTGCAAAGATTCGTTAGCTAATTCAAACTTATGTTTCAAATCCGTATCTGTTCCCCCAGTCAGCAATGAATCTTCAATTATATGCATCCCAAGCATTCTTCCCACTCCCTTGTAAAGTCCCCCACCAGCTATGCAGGCTGTTTCTAAACAATACTCCTCTTCAAAATTAGGAACTTTCGGAACCTTACCAGCACCTCTTATTAGCAAATAGTTTGCTGGTAGTAATTCTTTTTCAATCCTATTTTTGTTTAATTCTGCATTTGATAGAATATTTCTAGCTTTCATTGCTAATGTTGTTAGTACTCTGGAAGTTTTTTGAGCTTCGGGACTGTCATCAAGGGGTATGAATTCCAAAGGTTCCTTTCCTTCTAAATGAGGATCATTTTCTGTAACTCTATCTGATAATCCATCACCTCTTAATATAAGAGCTGCTCGATGCTCTGTTCCAGCTTTAAGAATTACTTGAATCCCATCTATTTCCATTCCTGAGAATAAATTGGCTAGTTTATCTGTTCCTTCTTTTATTCTTCCTGCTCTTCTATCCTTTATAATCCCTTTTTCATCTATTGTCGCAAAATTAGTTCTAAATGCTATATCTCCTTCCTTAACTTCTAAACCAATTCCTGCTGCTTCAAAAGGCCCTCTTCCTGTATAATATTCATATGGATCAACTCCAAAGAGTGCCAAGTGGGCAGTGTCACTACCAGGAGTAACACCTGGAGCAATAACATGCAATAATCCATTCATACCCAAAGAAGCAAGCTTATCCATATTGGGAGTATTAGCATATTCAAGAGGTGTCTTACCTTCTAATTCAGGAATAGGGCGATCACCGAGACCATCTAAAACGATGAACAAGAGTTTCATACTTATGCAAAAAACTTTACCAAATAAAAATGTTCCATTCCAACATTTCTTCTAGAAATCTTAAA
>JAGLTB010000078.1 GCA_023270155.1 Candidatus Heimdallarchaeota archaeon
TTCCGAAATAGAAAATTGTTTTATATAGTTAGTGTAAATAAGGAACAAATCTCTCAAAGGGTCTTCAGAATTCTTATGAATGAAGTAAAAAAGGTGATTTAGATGTCAGTTTTCACTAAGAAAAAGGAAGAGAATTTCATGGCTTGGTATTTGGATATTGTGCGAAGGGCACAAGTTGTAGATTCTAGAACTGAGGTAAAAGGTGCTAACGTCCTTATGGCCAATGGTTATGAAATATGGGACAGAATGAAGAGAATTTTGGATGAGAAATTTTATGCTACAGAACATAAAAACATGTATTTTCCATTATTTATACCTAATAAATTCATAGAGATGGAAAGTACTCACTTTGAGGGATTTGTACCGGAAGTGGCTTATGTTACTCATGCTGGTAAAAAGAAGTTGGAGGAGAAGTTTGCTTTAAGACCAACTTCAGAGACTATCATGTATCATATGTATGCTCAATGGATCAGAGCTTACACAGATATGCCTTTGAAAGTTAATCAATGGTGCAATATAATTCGTATCGATACAAAAGATACTAAACCTTTACTTCGAGATAGAGAATTTCTATGGACTGAAGCACACACATGTCATGCAACTCCAGAAGAAGCTATTAAACAAGTTGAGGAGTCTATGTGGATATATGGTTCATTCTTTGATGAATGTTGTTTACCTTATCTTATTACGAAAAGACCAAAGTATGATACATTTCCAGGAGCTCTATATTCAATCGCATATGATGCCCCTTTAACCGATGGCAAAACACTTCAAATTGGAACCACACACAATTTAGATCAGGGATTTGCTAAAGTCTTTAACATACGATTCCAGAAAGAAGATGGCTCCCATGATCACGCATATCAAACATGTTATGGACTTTCTACCAGGGTTATTGCAGCTGTTATTTCTGTTCATGGTGATGATAGAGGATTAGTATTACCTCCTTACTTGGCTCCTTTACAAGTAGTAATTGTACCAATTCTATTCAAAGGAAAAGAAGAAATGGTTGACAAAGAAAGTAAAGCATTACTTGAGAAGATAAAGAAAGCCAATCTAAGAGTAAAATATGATAGTAGTGATAAAACATCTGGTTTCAAATTTAATGAATATGAATTACTAGGTGTTCCTGTAAGAGTTGAAGTAGGTCCCAAAGAAGTGGAAAAAAAAGGTGTCACTCTCGCCAGAAGGGATACAAAAGAAAGAATATTCGTTGAAACCGACAAGATAATTGAAACTATTATTGAGCTGTTTGATAAGATTACAGAGGAACTTAAGAATAGAGCTAAGAAACTTCTTGACGAATCGATTTCTGATGTAAACACCTACGAAGAGCTTGAGAAAAAATTCAAAGGCAAGAATCCTGGTTTTGTTCGAACAAATTGGTGCGGGGATGTTGAATGTGCAGACTTAATAAAAGAGAAATTGAAAGCCGAAATACGTGGAACTTTGTACGGTGTAGAAGAAAAACCATCTGGACCTTGTGTCATTTGTACTGAAGAAGCTCAGGAAGTAGCTTACATCTCAAAAGCTTATTAGCTTCTTCTTTCTCTCTTTATACTTTCAATAGATTTAATAGGATAATCATGCATAAAAGTAGATTAGGAAATATAGGTGAACTAAATGTCTATAGATTTATCATCAGGACAAAGAAAGCAGCTTGTGAGAATACTTAAACAGATTTCTTTAGGATGTGATTTAGAAGCTTTGGCAGTTGTGAACGCTGAAGGAATAAAAGTTGCTTTTTTCTCTGAAAAAGGAACAGATCCTGATCTATTAAGCGCTGTATCTTCTGCCATATTAGCCACTGGAAAAATGGTAGCTGGAAATCTAGCCCATGGAGATCTTGAACTAGTTTTAATTAGAGGAGAAGAAGGTTTTACAATTTTAGCTAGCGCTAGTGAGTATATCTTGATTGGCGCCAGTAGAGATTTACATAATGTTGGACTTGCAATGCAAGTGATTAAAAAATATGTTCCTGAAACTGTTGATGTTTTAACATCTTAACTCCCTTATTTTTTAGTGCAGAGAATTGAACAAATTATCTCTTGAAACTAGAGTATGGAATAGTAAAGCAAACTTTCTCGTATCTCGTGTTCACTAAAACCAGCATTTACTCCAACTATCATTCGAATAACATCCATTGTTTCAGCTAGTTTTATTTCAAAGAAACCTATAATTGAATCAGAATTAAACACTGTAGCAAATCGAAATGCTTTACGAAAGATTTTCAATAAATATCTCTCTACTGCAAATTCGAGAGTATGCAAAGGAATTTCTTTCTGTCCTATATATTTAGAGAAAACAGCAGAATAGGGATGATAGTTATATCTTTCAAGTACTTCAGAAATCGAATTTGAATTAAGAGCCTTGGCAATAAACTGATTCGGGAGAATATATCTATAAGCAGGAATATTAAGAGCTAAACATCTACATAGAGATAGTATATTTTTCATGTTAACATACGTCTCATAATGAGGTGAAACTTTAGGTAAAACAGAATATACATACTGATCGATTGCAGATTCTAAAGGAGTGAAACGTTCGGTTTTCTTAAACTCTTCAAAAGCTCTACGCAGTTGTTTTTGCAAAATAGGTTCTTTTTGTGCTGAAATAATTTGTTGAATCGATAATGAAAGAAGTCCTTTATAATAATCTAAGGAATAATTTGCAACAGGAATCAAACGGGCTATTATATGATCATGATTCATATCAATATGAATTCCATGAAGGATTATTCGAAGATTTTCAGCATTATATCTTTCGCTGAATAACTGTATTTTTCTTTGCATCGAAGAAGAGGATTGCTTGTAGAACTTAACAAGAAGTTC
>JAGLTB010000079.1 GCA_023270155.1 Candidatus Heimdallarchaeota archaeon
TTCGAAGAACCTTTAGATATGGCAATTTTCAAACCAGCTATGAAAATTGCTAGAGAAAGCAATATTGGTATTGGAGTAGCTACAAGTCTTGAAGTATTTCCCGCAGCTGATATTCTTCTTGCACCTCCACCATCTACAAAGAAAGCCTTGTTTAATTTAACACCAACTTATTATGACAAATTAATCCATTATGTAGTTAGAGGAGACGCTATAGAAACACTACCTCAGCTTGTAGAATTCATCAAAATATGACAATTTAACAATTATCTATATACTTGTTTTCCTTTAATGGTATCAGAAACCTTAAAGAATTCAGTTTAATAATCTTATAACGTAGGAATGATTAGAATGTTTAGCGAAGAACACGAGCGTGAAGAAGAAAAAGAGATACAAGAGGAAAAAAGCTCTTTTCAATCAGAACTTCTAGATGCTATTGAAGATCAAAGCGAAGAAGTTGAAGAAGAGGAAGAGGAAGTTCATACTCAAGCAAGAATGCAGGTAGAACAAGAAGAGGAAATCCAAGAAGAATTCGAAGAGGAATATAAAGAAAACAGAGCTGAAGAAGATAAGAATACTTCTAAGAAAGCTGATGAAGCATTACCTGCAGAAGATGAGAAGAAGAAGAAAGAGCAAATCAGCTATTCTCATATTGTTGTAGATCTTTGGAGAACTAAAATGCATAAAGAAGAATGGGGTATAAGACTAGATGCTCAGAGAGCTCAAAAAGACAGACAATGGACTCGAGATATGGACTTGATTGGTCTCGTAAAAATAAATGGAGAAGAATATGGAAATTTAGCAATGCGAGAGAAATTATGGAAAGGGAAAGATCCATTGGAAAGAAGATTTGTAATGAAAATGTTCTCACCTAGTGGGTACTGGAGAGCCAGCATTGAAAGATTGCAGGGAGAAAGTTTTTCTATGTCTCATGCTACCAAAGAACCTTGTCCTGTATATATCTGTATTTTTAAACATACTCGAAATCTATTCAGAATCAAACGTTTAGCGCATTATCCTCGTTTTCAAGGACAAGTTTTCGGTTTCAGCTATCTAGATGAGAATGATATATTCAGATCATTTGTTCTAGATGATAAAAGATTAACATTTGGTTCAGATTGGATGGTAAAAGATATTCACAACAATGTAATTGCTAAGATAAATGGTAAATTCGCGAATCTTGGTGGAAAATTCATTATAGATATATTTGATGAAAAATTAGCAGTTGATAAAACATTTTTCAATATGCTTATACTTTTCAGCTCTACTTTGAGATTTCTTAGAGATGTCAAGAAAAACATAAAGAAATCGCTTAAAGAACTGAAAACCTCGGATACTGAAATTAAATTAGATGATAGCGAGTCTAACCTATACCTAAATCCAAGAAAACTATCTATCTAAACTCTTTTTCCTTTATTTTCTTTAATACAAGTAGGTTTTTTATATCTAAATATGGTTATTTGAATGAAGGAAGAGCAGATGAAACAGGATATCAAGATTCGTTTTGGTTTGGCTTTTGACTTAATAATCGAGACAGAAAGAAAAATAGATGATTTCGATTTGCTAAAACATATAAAAGCTAATCCAAAGAAAGAAAATGAATATCGAGCTCCTCCTCATAAATATGATTTGATTTTCAATATGTTTGAACACAAAGGATATGAAGTGAAATCACTTGTTCTTGAAGATTCTTCGTTATCTGAGGATTACAAAATCAGATTTAAAGCAAAACTCAACCTTCGTGACTATCAGAATGAAGCTATAAACCAGTTCATTAGTAATAAAGGTCGAGGAGTTGTAATCTTACCGACAGCAGCAGGAAAAACTCTCATCGGTCTAAAAGCAATAGAAGAACTAGGAGAGAAAACGGTAATTGTTGTTCCAACAAAGAATCTGTTATATCAATGGATAGATCACATTTCAAAATACACATCTCTCACAAGAGATATGATCGGTCAATTGGGAGATCAAGTAAAAGAAATTAAGGAAATTACTGTTACAACATATGATAGTGCGAGATTGAACATTAATCTGTTAAGAAAAACCTTCAATCTACTAATCTTCGATGAAGCTCATCATGGAGCTGCCAAAGAAACTCTAAAAGTTCTAGAGGGACTACCTGCTAGATTTAGACTGGGATTAACTGCAACCCCTGATAGATCAGACAAAGGTGAAGAACTTCTTTTCAAACTAATCGGAAAGCCAATAATTGTTGCTAAGGTTTCAGATCTAGCTAGAGATGGATATGTTGCTAATTATAAACTGAAAAGTGTAAAAGTACCATTAGACGAAGAAGAAAGGATTCTTTATGATGAATATATGGAAATTTACAGAGGATACCTTCGAAGAAGAAAGATACAAATTAAAACACCGCAAGATTATGAGCGTTACTTAATTTTCAGAGTTAATCAAGATTCTGAAGCAAAAGCAGCATTAGATGCACATAGAAAAGCTAGGACATTAGTTTTTTCTTCTAAATCAAAGCTAAGAAAAATAGAGAGTATACTTAAAGAACATCAAAATGACAAAATTATAATTTTCTCTGAATTTAATGATATGGTATATCAAATCAGTAGAAATCACCTTATACCAGCAATAACGCATGAAACTAAAAGCTTAGAGAGGGAAGATATTCTTGGTAAATTCGGTAAGGGAGAATACTCAAAAATAGTTACGGGAAAAGTTCTAGATGAAGGATGGGACTGTGGTTCTGTTAATGTAGGAGTTATAGTGAGCGGAACAGGCCAAGCTAGACAATTCATTCAGAGGTTGGGGAGGATATTAAGACCAAAAGAGGGAGAAGCTATTTTGTATGAACTAGTATCTCCTGAGACTCTTGAAGCTGGAACAGTAAAACGAAGAAGAAAATCGGAGGTTTTATAATGAGAATTTCGCTTTCCGAATTCGATTTTGAAATTACGGGAACTGGCTCAAAAGCAGTTTTTAATCCCCTTTATCTTCAGATAGAAGAAAGCAAGAAAGTTCAAACATTCATAGATTTTCTTGAAGAAAATCTTGGAAAGGTTAAATCAGATATTCCATTTGAGATTCTTTGGAGTTTATTTCCATCAGAAAAAATTGCCAAATCATTATTAGTTTCTGCTTCAAGATATTATTCATTTTTTTCTCAAACAACTGATGACATATTTGGAGAAACTAAAAGAGAGATAAGAGATTCGAAATCAGAAGATATAACGTCCTTCCTTTCCTCATCAGGAACTGAAAGAGTAATTTTGCATGATTTAACCCCAGCTCAAATAAGAGCAAGAATCTTTGAAATAGTAAATAGAGATACCAAAGGATTTGTTACTCTCACTGAAAGAGATGAAACACTACAATTACTCGAACGCGAACTTGCAATTCCTAGGAACAATTTTAATTCACTAATGTTCTTAGATATTGAATCGGAAAAAATTCTACAAAAGAATGAATCAGTTGAAACTCACAGATTAATCAGTTATTTTAATCTTGATGCTATTGAAACAACTCTTTGTTTTAGTATAAGTTTCAATATTCTTCTTAAGAAACTACCAGGATATTTAGGAAAGAATCTTATATTTATCTCTAAGAAGAATTATGTTTTTTCAGACATCTCTCTTGATGAAGACGGATATAGTATCTCTATTGAACAACCTTTGGAATTGTTTCGAGAAAAGGGAGGATGGGGGAAGAATATTGCCAACGTTGCTATGTATGTAATCAGATCAGCGTTGCGTGATAAAATAGGATTTCAGCTTCAAGCTATAGTAAAACCAAGAAACCGAAAAGCACTTTACTTATTAAAATCAGACAATTTACCTCTTCTACCTACATTCAAAGCTGATGATGAAGACTCTTTCAAACCTGAAATAGATTCCAAGGTGGAAGAAAAATTCCTTAGAACTTGGAAAAGCTTTCATGGTTGGAAAGCAATTCCTGAACCAGAAGCAATTATCATAGGAAAGAAGATGTATGTCCCTGATTTCTTATTAGAAAGAAGTGGAAAAAGTATTTTTCTTGAGATTGTGGGATTTTACACCCTGAAATATATCCAGAAAAAAAAGAACCAAATGAAGGAACTAGCAAAACAGGAATTACCGATAATTTACTTGGTAGATGAGGAATTAAAAACGCACTTTACAGATGTGAGAGATGTAAACATCTTGTATTATTCAAGCGCTCAAATTCCAAATAATATATTGCTCAAATTACTTGAAGAGAATTTCTCAGATTTCGAAGAAAGATTCCCTACTTTTATCAAAGAAATTGAATTAATTAGCAGTGAAATAGTTGAGCAATCCTCAACATTTTCTTTACAAGACATCCAAAGAAGATTGAAAGCTTATTCACCAGAAGAAACAATAAAAATACTAAAAACTTCAGAAATAGAAGATATTCTAAAACAGAAATCAATAGAATTCATCTCAAGTTTTGGACTGGTAGACAATGAAATAATCAAAAGCGTAGAAGGTTTTCTTGGAGAGAACCAGAAGATTCCTCTAGATGCGTTAAAGGAGCAATTTCCAGATATTAAAGAAGTTTTAATCTCAATCTGTCAAAACATAGGTTGCAGTGTTAAGTGGAAATCTATTGATGAAGTTGAGATCATTTTTACGAATTAGTGTCATAACCTCAAAAAGAACAAAAAATGCGAAACATTCTTTTAATCTAACTAGTCTTGTTTAGAATGATGCAGAATAAAATAGCTATTATTGGTGGATCAGGAGTTTATGATTTATTTAAGAAAGCAGAAGATATTTCCTTGAAGACACCATATGGTAAAGTGGACAATATAGTTAAAGTTAAACATGGTAAGAAAGAGATCTACTTTCTACCTAGACATGGTCCAAAACACTCTGTACCTCCTCATTTGATAAATTATAGAGCTAATATTTATGCTCTCTACAAACTTGGTGTTAAGCAGATTTTTGCCACTAATGCTGTAGGTTCAATAGATTTAGGTATAAATCCTGGAGAGTTTGTAGTTCCAGATCAGATAATCGATATGACTAAAAGCAGACAACTCACTTTCTTTGATGGTACAGCAAGTTTTAGTTTCGATGATAAAACAAAAAGAAATGGAGTTGTTCATCTTGACTACACTGAACCATATTGTCCTAATTTAAGAAATATGTATGCCAAGGCAGTAGAGGACATAGGAGAAATGGTTTACACTAAAGGAGTTCATGTTTGTTCAGAAGGACCAAGATTCGAAACTCCAGCTGAAATCATTATGTATCAGAAATTGGGAGGAACAGTTGTTGGAATGACTACAGTTCCTGAATCAACATTAGCAAGAGAATTGAAGATGTGTTATGCAACCTTGTGTTTGATTACAAATTACGGTGCAGGTATGCAAGTGAAAGTTTCACACGAAGAGGTAGTTGAGCTTTTCAAGAACAAAACCAAACATATCAAAGAAATTATGAAGAAAATTATTGCAGCAAAAACTATTACATTAGACTGCAAATGTAATGTCTAAAAAAATCAATCAACTAGGTAGATATCATCCTACAGTAGAATTGGATAAGAGAGCCTATTGTTTAAATTTCTTTTTGAACAGCTGATAAAAAGCTTTATAAACAATCTCTTTTTTGTTCGTTCAATATATAAAGGATGAAATGGGAAATGGCACCCAAAATTGATTATGGTATAGTTATTCAAAATGTTGTAGCAAGTATTAATCTTTTTACAACTATCGATCTTGTTACTGCTTATCAAACTCTTATTGATGATGATGATTTATTCGTTAGTTATAATCCTGAGACTTTTCCTGGATTGATTCTAAAGATAAAAAAACCCAAGATTTCAAGTCTCGTCTTCAGTTCTGGAAAACTCGTTTTGACTGGAGCTAAATCCACTGAAATGGTACATGAAGGAGTTCTGCAGATGATCAAAATTCTACGAACTGTTGGAACAAAAATAACTGAAGAACCAGAAATAATTGTACAGAACATTGTTGCTTCTGGACATTTCAATCATCGGACAATCAATCTTGAACTTGCAGCTTTGTGGCTTGAACATTCAATGTATGAACCAGAACAATTTCCTGGTTTAATCTATCGTCTTGCAGAGCCAAAGACTGTTCTTCTATTGTTCCAATCAGGTAATCTCGTTTGTACAGGTGCAAAAACTGAGAAGCAAGTCAGACAAGCTGTAGAGAACACCTATAACACTCTAGATGAAATCAATGCTTTTGATTTCTGATTTTTTCCCTCCCCCTCTTTTTTGTTATGTTTAAAATGTGATAATCATATTTATCTAAAAACTTTTTATTAATGCTTAATAGACCTGTAATTATGCATCCTTATCAAGAAGAAATTGTTTCTATATTCACAGAATTATTAGCGATTCCCGCACCTTCTGGAACAGAAGGAGAGATGGTTGAATTTATCATTACTAAGCTAAAATCTTTAGGATATAATCCTGAAAAAGATCATACCGGGAATGTATATGTTAGAATTGAAGGTGAAAGGAACGATATTTCGTGTTGTTTAGCAGCTCATATAGACGAAATTGGTTTAATGGTTACCAAAATCAATGATGATGGTTCTCTTAACGTTGAACGTGTCGGTGGTTGTCTTCCCTGGAAATTTGGTGAAAGACCAGTAGATATTTTTGGTAAAGCTAAAACTATCAAAGGTGTTACTGCTATGGGATCTGGGCACGGAGGTAGAAAAACTGATACCCAAATCAAATGGGAGGAAGTGAAAGTAGTTACTGGATATACACCTGAGAAATTGCAAGAATTTGGTATTCTAGCAGGAACGAGAATCCTTCCTCTCCGCTCAGAATGTGGTCCGCATATTTTAGGAGAAGAAGATAATCCACTAATAGCAGCCTGGACTTTTGATGACCGCATGGGAGCCGTTGCACTATTAAGACTACTCAAGGTTATAAAAGAGGAAGAAATTAAACCAAAAATAGATACTATAATCGCTTTTACTGTGCAAGAAGAAACTAGTTGTTTTGGTGCTCGAACACTTGCTCAGAAAATCAAACCTACCTATTTCATTGCTGTGGATGGTTGTCCAACAGCTTCTCATTCCCCACTTGAAGTGGATGAACGACCGGGAATTTGGCTTAAGGATCGAAGGCAATTCTATAGTACAGAGTTAATAGAAGATTTAACTAAAGCTGCAGAATCAGTAGGAGTCGAACTTCAACGAGCTATATTTACAGGAGCTGCAAGTGATGCTAGTTCAGTAGGATTAACCGGAGTTGCAGACCAACTTGCTACAATTGGACAAGTTCGTGAAAATAGTCACGGTTATGAAATAGCAAATCTCGAAGCTTTCGAAAATCTCTTTAAAACATTGAAGAAATTCATTGTTTCTTGAGAATACTTATCTAATCCTCGATAATGCTTGATCTATGTCTTCTACTAAATCATCAATATCTTCCAAACCGATTGAAAGCCGAATCATTGTATCAGGAATACCAAGTTCATCTCTCTCTTCCTGAGTCATTTGTTGATGTGTAGAGAATGCAGGATGAGTTGCTAGAGAAACTGATGTACCTAAATGCCCAGCATGTATTATGAGATTAAAGGCATCAATGACATTTTTTGCATCTTCAAGTTGACCTTTTGTAACGAAAGAGAGTAAACCACTAAATCCTTTCATTTGCCTTTTAGCAAGCTCATGTTGAGGATGGCTTTTGAGTCCTGGATAGTTAACAGAGACAACTTTGGTATGATCTTCAAGGAATTCAGCAACAGCTTGAGCATTTTCACTGTGCTTCTTCATTCTTAGCCCTAGTGTTTCAACACCTAATAGTAGCAACCAACTATTGAATGGGCTTATGGAAGGTCCTATATTCCTATAATCTGTTGATCTAATTTGGCCTATGTATTCTGTTGTTCCTGCAATTGCACCTGAAATACAAGTAGAGTTTCCGCTCAAGTATTTAGTGCCTGAGTGAACCATAATATCAGCACCCATTTTTGCAGGTTGCTGAAGAGCTGGAGATCCTATAGTATTATCAACAATTAAAGGAATATCATGGTCATGTGCAAGTTTTGCAAGAGCTTCAATATCTCCAATGAATAGATTAGGATTTGAAGGAGTTTCTACGAACAAGAATTTTGTTTTGTTTGTTATTGCTTCTCCCCAGTTATCTAAGATTTCAGGATTATATACCAAACGAGGATTCATTCCAAATTTTGGAAAAGTAACATTAAATAATTGATTTGTACCACCATAGGTTGTACCAGATGAAACAAATTCATCTCCTTTTTCCATTAAACCAACACATGCAATAAATTCTGCAGCCATCCCTGAAGAAGCTAAGAGTGATTTCTCTGTCAGTTCTAAAGCTGCTAGTCGATCCTCAAAAATTTGATTTGTTGGATTATCCATTCTTCCATAAGTAAAACCTTCGATTTCGTAATTGTAGAGTTTAGCTGCATATTCCGCGCTTTCATATGGATAAGCTACGCTTTGATAAATAGGAGGGACAATTGAGTTTGTTTCGAAAACGTCATGCCCTGCATGTAAACAAAGAGTGTCAAATTTGAGATTTCGATTATCTTTCTTATTCATAATGAAAAAGAAAAGTCTAATTTCTTAAATCTTTCATTCAATCAAGTAAAAAACTAGGGAATAATTATATCCAACCATTACTAATAGCACTTTAATGAAGGAAGAAATTCAATATATTACAACGAATCAAGATCCAGAGATTAAAATCAGAGTTGCAAAGTTCTCCTCTAAAAAAGAAGAGTATTCTTCTAGAGAAATTGTATTGATACCTGGATGGTTGAGTGGTATTGATAATTACTCTCCACTAGCTAAAGCACTAACTAACTATGGAAATGTAAGTATCTATGAACCTCGAGGGTTTGGAAAATCTATCACTCCTCATAAGAAAGGATTGTTTACTCCAAAAGAATACAGTAAAGAGTTAGCTGTTGTTTTAGAATCATTAGAAATGGAAGATAGGAATTTCACAATTTTTGGAGGTTGTTCTGGAGGTTTTCAAGCTATGGATTACTATCTGAACAGTAAAGGACCCAAACCTAACGCATTAGCTCTTATTAGTCCAGAAGAGAAAATAAAAATTCCTTTCTGGTTACCAGTTCTCGGTTGGATTCCTTCTTTTATCATGGGTTTTATTCAGAAACTGATTATTGTCTTTTATGGTTTATATCTTAAAATAAGAAGAACAAAAGAGTCGCAGAATGTTAATTGGGCAACTGAGCGAATGAAAGTGAATGATAATTGGTGCATGCGCAGGTATGTACTTGAATTCACCATACTATACGATATTAGAGATAGGCAGAAAGAGATAGATGTCCCATTGATTATGTTTGTTGGAGAAGAAGATTACTTTGTAGACCCTGATGTTTCAAAAAAATTTCTGCACAATCCAGATTCAGAGATTATAACATTAAAGACAACTCAACATAGAATACAAAAAGGAAATGAGGAAGAAATAGCAAATAAAACAAATGAGTTTTTGGAAAAAATTGAAATCTAAAAGAATGGGAATTATAGACAGTCTCTATCTAACATGTGCTTTTTCAATAGAGGGGAGCAAACATACAATAACAGTCCCCCATCCTGTATGAGTTCCAACAACTGGTGCAGCAAGTGTCATCAGACATTTGTTGATTTTAAATTTCTTTTTTATTGCTTCAATTATCTTATTTGCAGCTTCAGGATTTTCTACATGTGAAACTATCATATCATACTCCAA
>JAGLTB010000080.1 GCA_023270155.1 Candidatus Heimdallarchaeota archaeon
AGCAAAAACTAAACTTAAATGAATAAAAAATTGAAGAATAAGGTAAGTTGGATTTATTTCCAAATTATACATTGTTGCTGCTCTAAGAAACATAATTGCAGATCCTGCACCATGAGAAGAGTATTGTATTTGAGCTTGAAAACGTATAAATTCATCAATCCTTAAGATTGAAAATATGATCAAAAATAAACCTGTTTTTCTTGGATGAAATCTAGCTAGAATTATTGAAATAAGTATAATCAAACCACTTAGAACTAATATTCCTAGTTGGAACTCCATGTCTTTCATAATGCCTAGCATTATATTTGTTTCATTTTGTATAATCCCCAAATTAGCAATTAAATCCTCTTTGTTTACAAAAGTATTCTTCATTTCTAACTTAGCTATCCAAATAAAAGGTATAAAAAAATAAGCGATTCCGGAAAAAAATATAGGAATAAGGAATAATATATCATACAATCTTTTTTCGCACAGAAACTTTCTTGTGGAAATTTCAGAATAATTTGTATTTGCTATCAATAGCTTAACTATGTTTTGATCTCATTATATCTCTTTTCTTTGCGAATTACATTAATTGATCTTAATTTTAACATTTTATGGGTTAAAATTAATAATACCCGATTCAATTTATTTTAGAAGGTGTCTAAATTGAAAAAAAATCATATTGGAAATGAATTTATGGAGAAAACTAAATATGAACACGTTTCTACTTCAGATCAAAGAACAGGACTCCCTCAACCACCGTTAGAACTTGAATATGCTCATAAAATGAGAAGTATTGAACTTCCTAAACCTCAAGATTTGAACATCAAAGAATATTCTCTAAAGAAAGCTATTGAAGAAAGAAAAAGTGTTAGAACCTATTCCGATATTCCGTTAACTCTAGAAGAGCTTTCATGGTTATTATGGTGCACTCAAGGAGTGAAAGAAATTCGTCAAGAATCTGCTACATTGAGAACTGTACCTTCAGCGGGAGCTAGACATGCTTTTGAAACTTTCGTGCTTGTCAATAACGTTGAAAGCATAGAATCAGGGCTCTACAGATTTGTTGCACTTGAACATAAACTTGTTGAATATGTTTTGGAAGAAGGTATAGCAGATAAAATAGCTACAGCAGCTTATGATCAAAACATGGTTAAGAACGATGCTGTGTCATTTATCTGGGTTGCAGTTCCTTATCGTATGTATTGGCGTTATGTTGAAAGAGGGTATAGGTATTTACATATAGATGCTGGACATGTCTGTCAGAATCTCTACCTTGCAGCAGAAAATATAAACGCTGGAGTCTGTGCTATCGGAGCTTTCCACGATGATCAAATCAATGAACTAATGCGATTAGATGGAGAAGAAGAATTTGTAATTTATTTAGCATCTGTTGGAAAAAAAAAATAGGATGATATAATAATTTTCGCGAAAAAATATGGAAAATTATTAGTTATCAATCAAATGTTGCGGTTGAGTTGTACTTGTTGCAGCTATTTGTTCTTTATGTGCAGGTCGTAATGGTTTCCATACCCATAGAAGAATTACACAGACTATGAATACTCCTAGTAACCAACCCATTCTAAAAGCATCTGCTAACCAATTCTTAGCATACCCTATCGAGAATATTGTCCAAACATAAGCAACTGCAATTGCATTTTTCACTCTTTCAAGAGCATATTTAAGCCCATAAACCATAAAAGCAAATACTCTACACATCCCTTTTCTTGCATTAGTCTCGCAAGCTGCTAATTTCACTTCCTTCCAGTTTTCTACTTCAGGATATTTCTTCTTCTTATATTTGATACCTTGTGGAAGTTTCTTCTTTTTCCATTTTTTGAATTCCGCTATCTCTTTTTTACGAATTTCAGCACTGTTTTGTACTCCCTTGAGGTACCATTTTAAAACGTCACCATCTTTTAAAGCCATTTAATCACCAATTTTACAAACAAACACTCGTCTAGAGGATATTTAAACGTATGTAAAATCTCATATATCCTCCCTTCAGAGTGGTTTGATAATCGCAACCAATATTTTTTAAATGATTAGATTTTCTTTATGTTTGGTAATCAACTTGGTCACTAAATATCCAGTGTTTGTTTTTTGTGGTAGAGATTATGAAAAGAGAAAATTGATTCTGGAACTAGATCCTGATAACAAATATAACACCAAAGCTCTTCTGCCTTTTCTTGGAAAGCGAGTTATGGATTGGCAACTAGAAGAATTACTTAAGAGTCCATATGTAGAAGATTTGTATCTTCTAGGAATAACTGAAGAGATGGCAAAATTTGATTATCCTGTTCACTATGTTGATGTTCCAACAGTTTCAACGTATGCAGAGAAGTTATTAGCAGGAATTGACTATCTGCGTTCTATAGGCAAAGATAACACATTCATAGTAGTTTCCTCATCAGATACACCTGGAATTACAGTTGAAGGAATTAACCAATTTTTCGAAGCGATAGAGGAATTACAACATATAGACTTTATTCAATCAGTAGTTCCTGATGATGTTACAAAGAAGGAATTTCCAGATCATCAAAGAGTAGTAGGAAAATTCTCTGATGCACATGTTTATCCAGGAGAACTCTTTGCTATGAGTGAATTTGGAATAGTGCAAAGAAATAACATAATTAGAGAAATTGGTGGAAGACGAAGAAAAATCAAAAAGAATAAACGAACAAAGAGAAGGAGTGCTGTCACTCCAATTATTAAGCTAGTTTTAAAGCGTCCTGGAACTTGGTTTTTAATTTTGAAATTCATGATGGGTAAACTATCTCTAGCTGGAGGGGAAAAGTTAGTAGCTAGAATAGCTAAAGCAACAGTTAGGACAGTGATTATCTCTGACGCAGCATTTGGAATGGATATGGATCTTCCAGAAGATTATGAAAAACTAAAAAGATATGTAAGCAAAACTAAGAATGTTCCCTATATGCCCGGTGTGAAATAAAGCTGGAAATAGCAATAGTTGCACTGGAATGTTTTAAATAATATAACTTTATAACTGTTAAAACGACATGAAATATCCTATTCTATTACTAGCTGGAAGAGATGCAGAAAGAAGAGAGCTGCTGAAAGTTCTTGATCCAGATGAGAAGTATAAGTCTAAAGTTGCTCTACCATTTTTAGGAAAAACTGTAATTGAATGGGTTGTTGATTCATTCGTAAGGTCGAAATATGTAGAAGATGTTTATATTTTAGGTTTGACAGAAGAGGATGTAAAACTTAAAGAACCAGTACATTTCATACCTTGCGATCCATATTCTCGACTTAGTCAAAAGTACAAAACTGGATTAGATTATATTATCGAAGCAGGAAAACCACATGATGAATTAATATTCTGTAGTGGAGATTGTCCAGGAATTAAAACGGAATCTATTGACAAATTCATAGAGGAAGTTCAAAAAAGGAAAGGATATGATTTTCTAATTGGAGGAGTTCCAGAGGAAGTATTAAAAGAATTTATCCCAGAACATAAAAGGGGTGTAGGAAGATTCAAAGATGTAAATATCCTTCAAGGAGAAATGGCTGCTTTAAGTCCTAGGTTAATTAATGATCTTCAAGATGTAATAGATGGTTTTACTGATCCAGAACTTAGAGATAAGAAATCTTTTTGGAGAACTTTGTGGTTAGTTGCTAAGCGACCTAGTTCTTGGTCTAAAATATTCAAGATTGTTTTCAAAATAGGGACTCTAAAAGATGGAGAAATAGCTTTATCACGAGCATTCAAAATCAAAGCTGGTTGTATTGTAATTGAAGATCCGGGTTTAGCTATGGATATGGATCTTCCTGAGGATTACGACAAAATTAGACGATACGTAGCAAAAATAAACAACATTGAAATAAAAGAAAAAGAGCTATAGCTCAGACTATGAGTTTTCGATTTTATTTACAATATCTTTCTCTATATGTTTGTTTTTTGGTTTAATAAAAGAGAATACACCCAAAGTAACTGCAAGAAGTAAAGCGTATTTACACATTATACTTGCAACAGTATTTTTGACTGAAGAATCAATTAAAACCATGAGATACATTGGAACTAAGAACGAGAGATACCCCACAAGTAAAAGGATACTCAATTTTCTATCTATCTTCTCTTTTCTCCAGATCATATGTGCTACTAAGAATAATATACTATAAGCAATAATCCCAATATAGTAAATCCCATAATATAGTGATAATTCGTTATTATAAACCGCATAAAGAGGGTTGCAGTCGATTAATTCAATAGAGTTGGGGACAATCAGATAATAGAGAGAAAAAGCTGTAGCTGCAGCAAACCCTATCCAATAATCCGGAAATTTCCATTGAACAATTCTGGTGCTTAAAAAATAACCTAAAGGTGGGAGAAAAGTAATTATTACATAAGCTATTCTTCCAGTAATATTTTCGTCTACTCCTATACAAATTAACCATTCAGATAGCTGATATAATTGAAGCAATCCTAATAATCCAACAACTGACCAGAAGAAAGGATGATCTCTATTGAATATTATCACAATTATCAGAATAATGAATTCGATAACGAAGAATATCAAAGATAATGTTCCTGGGAGCATCAAGGAAAGTAAAAACTCATTTGCATATAATTGTTACTATGTTTAGTGAAAGAATCCCTTGAAAGAGATTATCGTCGGAAAAACAAGAATATAAAAACATTATTAAAATGGAAAATCAATATAGTATATTTTCATCAAGATTGTAAATTAAAGACGATTCAGCTTTAATGGCGGATTCCTTTACCATTTATTTTAAATACTTTGTTGAGAAGATAAAATGGGGTGAAACACCTTTGAAAAGGGGTTTTGGTTATATAATAAGTATAAATTTAATTATATCAATTTTAGTCGGAGGTCTAGTTAATCTACAATCAGTAAACGGATATCAACCTCTTACAGCTGGTGAACAGCTGTTGTACAAATCAACACAAATGAACTGGTATTCTTCTGATAGTATGATTTTATCACAATTTCCCAATCTAAATGTAACTTCCTACTTGGATTATTACCAATCTGATAGTAATTATACTACTTTTCATAGCTTTGATGTTATCAATGCAGCCAGCACTTCTGTGAATGTAAATCACACATTTACTGAATATGAAGACTATTATCACAACAGCTATATGTATCATAACTATGATTATGGACTTCCAGGATGGGTAGTTTATGGAAGTAATGATTATTCATATGGTTCAGATTACGCTTATAGCTCTCATTATCCTAATCAGTTCTTTGCAGCTAATGTCACCAAAGGAGCAAATATTGATCTATCATCTTATTATGGTCCTTCATATTTTGATCTCGCAACTTATCAATCATCTTTTACTTTCAATACTGTAATCAATGGAGTACCTCAAGCAATTCCAATCGACTACTTCTTCTATTCAGAAATGAGTTCATACAACGATGAATATTACTTCTATGATATGTCTTACACTAACTATGTTAGTGAATATAGATATCATTATTTCTATGTTGATCAGATAACAGGAAATCTACTCTACTATTCATACGCTATTGATTATTATGAAGACAATGATTGGTCAAATTCGAGCATTGAACTTGGTATGGACTTCCAAGGTCATTATCATTACTCTAGTTATTCAATCAATGAATGGAAACTTTATGAAAGTAACATGGATTATTCTCCAGTAGCTGATGCTGATTTACCTGCTATGTTTTTCAAATCATTCAACCACGATATTACAAATCTCACATCAGTCGTGTCAATACCTTTCTATCTAGAAGATAATTGGCCAACTGTAACAGCTGAGGTTTATATTGATGGTACTTACTATGACACAGTTTACTGGAGTACTTCAGGGATGAAATATTATGATATACCTGAATACGACATACCTTATGATGGTCCTGGTTATTCTCATTGGATTATGTTCAAAATTCATGATGATTATGATATTAATCATAACTCTACATGGGAAACATATTTGAATGATTTTAGAACAAAAGATCCAACATGGGG
>JAGLTB010000081.1 GCA_023270155.1 Candidatus Heimdallarchaeota archaeon
AAATCTAATAAGGGATAATTTTAGGTAATATTTAATGAAGCATCTAGCAACAAGTCTAGAATATTTTCAAGAATCAGTAATTCGAGAAATGACAAGAAAAGCGATAGAAAATGATGCAATAAATCTATCACAAGGTATGCCGGATTTTTCTCCTCCAAAAGAATTAACTCAAGGGATTTCCAGAGCACTAAAACAAGATGAACATCAATACACTGTAACCTATGGAAATTATGATTTGCGAGAAAAAATTGCAGAAAAATTATCTTTGTATAATCATATCACAGCTGATCCTGAAGATGAAATTACAATAACATGTGGGGCTAGTGAAGCAATTGCAAGTAGTATTCTCGCTTTGATAAATCCTGGAGACGAAGTGTTAATTTTGGAACCATGGTATGAGAACTACGTACCAATCACTCTTCTAGCACAAGGAAAGCCAGTTTTTGTAGGTTTATCCGAGGACACGTTTAATTTGAATGAGGAATCAATCAAGGAAAAAATATCGGATAAAACAAAGCTAGTGATCCTTAATACACCTCACAATCCAACAGGAAAAGTATTTACATCTTCAGAACAAAACATAATTTCTGATATGTGTCAAGATCATGATTTAATTGCTCTCACAGATGAGATATATGAACATATAATCTACGATGATGAGAAACATATCAGTCTTGGAAGTATAAGTGGGATGGAAGATAGAACAATCACAGTTTCTGGATTCAGTAAAACATTCTCAATAACAGGATGGAGGTTAGGTTATGTTGCTTCTGAAAAGGAACTAATGTCTGGTATTCGCAAAGTACATGATTACCTTACAGTATGTGCCCCTTCTATTCTCCAGAAAGCAGTCATGCAATCTTTCCAATTGCAACAAACCTATTTTGAAGAATTAAAAGAGAGATACCTTAAGAATAGAAATTTTCTTCTAAAAGAGTTAAATAAGCTAGATTTCAATGCCTTTAAGCCTTCAGGAGCATATTATCTCTTTGCAGATATTTCTTCCTTTGGTATGAAAGATAAGGAATTTGCAGATTTTCTTGTAAGAGATAAAGGAGTAGCTACAGTTCCAGGTACTAGCTTCTATCAAAAACAAGAAGATCGCCCTAATCAAGGACAACAATATGTGAGATTTTCTTTTTCTCAAAAAATGAATACTTTACAGGAAGCTATTAAGAGAATCAAAGAAAGGATATAAAATTCTAATAATAAAAGGGAATCTTTTAATAAAACTTAAAATCAATCTTCTATTTGAGAATATTTCAACAAAGCCAAATCAATCGATATTAGCTGAAAATGCTTCGAAGTAAATAAGTAAAAGAGTGTATTTTTATGAAAAAAAGAGTAGGATTCCCTAATGCATTATTGTTCTATAAATACTCTGTTCTATGGACAACTTTTTTTCAAGAACTAGGTGCAGAGATAATTATCTCTCCAGAGACAAACAAAATAATCAAGGATTTAGGTGTAAAATACGCTCCAGATGAGGATTGTTACTCTACAAAACTTTATTTTGGGCATACTTTGTATCTTAAAGATAAGGTAGATTATCTGTTTATTCCAAGATTGGGAAGCGATCATGAAGTTAATGTGGGATGTCCCAAATTCATTGCTTTAGCTGAAGTACTTAAGTCGATGTTCCCTGATATTCCAAAAATAATAATGCCTTTTTTCTCTATGGCTAAAAAGGGGCATGGAAGGTTTAAAATCCTTAGAATCATCTTTTCAATCGGCTTTAGATTCACTATTAATCCTTTTAGAATTTTAATTTCAGGAAAAAGAGCTTTTGATGCTCAGTTTAAATATGAAAAAGGACTAAAAATCTCTGAAGAAGAATTACAAAAGTGGGAAAACTCAGAAATTTCTCTGCAAAATTTATCAATTTTAGAACAAAGAGAAACACCTTTGAGAATAGCCCTAGTAGGACACTCATATGTAATCAACGATGATCTTTCATCCGTAAGTATCAAAAATCTACTTTTATCTAGAGGAATAGATCTAATAACACCAGAACAAATGCCCAAAGTTTTGATTGAAAAACAGATGGAAAAACTTGACTATAATATGTATTTCAATTATGCGAGAGAGATTCTTGGTACTGCAATGCATTTTATCGAAAATAATTCTATAGACGGTATTCTTCAGCTTATAATTTTCAGTTGTGGTATTGATTCCATTATTGGGGAAATGTCTGCAAGGTATTCCTCAAGAAAACCTGGAACGCCTTTATTACAATTAGTTATAGATGAATTATCATCAGAAACAGGAGTTTTAACTAGAATTGAAGCATTTCTTGATATGATTGAAAGAAAAAATAAATTTAGGAGGAAAGAGCTAATTTGCCATTCACATTCCCTCATTTTGGATCATTAACTCACGTCTTTGAGGTTGTTATGAGAGAAGCAGGAAAAAATGATCTTATCTTACCTAAGAAACCGAATAGAAAAACAGCTGAATTAGGAGCAAGATATTCTCCTGAATTTATATGTACTCCATTTAAATTAACACTTGGAACATATATTGAAATGCTAGAAGAAGGTGCAGACGAATTAGGTAGTGGAAGCTGTCATTCTTGGTGTAGATTTGGTTATTATTGGCCTGTTCAGAAACTAATTCTTGAAGATCTTGGATATGATTTTAAATTCATTTGTTTAGATTATCTAAGACCATCTATTCTTCTCAAAACTTTGCAAAAAGAAATAGGAAATAATTGTAGTTTACAGCAAGCTATAAGAGCATTCAGAATTGGATGGATAAAAAATAGATTTACAGATTTAGTAGATAATTTGCTCTATAGTTATAGAGTAATAGAGACCGAAAAGGGATTATCAGAAAAAATTGCGGAGAAAGCTTATAGAATTATTGTAGAAACAAAAGAACTACGAAATATGAAAAAACTAAGAAAGCAATTACCAGAATTTTTCGAGAAAAACATAGATGTTCAGAAGAAGGATGATCTCATTAAAATAGGTATATGTGGAGAGTTATATGTTGTTTACGAGCCATCTTTAAACTTAGATATACATAAGAAATTGAATGAATTAGGAATAGTTGTTGAAAACACAGTTTCTTTACGTAGTTACTTAGATATAGGGCTTAAACTCAATCCGTTTGTAAAATCACCTTATAAAACTGCAATTAAAGCTGCTAAGCCATATATTGAAAACAAATGTGGAGGAGAAACATTGGAAAATGTTGGAGACATTGTCCTTGGTAAAAAACACGGTAATGATGGGATGGTACATTTGTATCCATTTACGTGTATGCCTGAAATAATAACAAGAAGTTTAATACCTCAGATTAGTAGAGAACATGATATACCTGTTCTTTCTCTTGTTCTGGATGAGCATACAGGTGAAGCTGGATTTCATACCCGACTTGAAGCTTATGCAGATATGCTAATAAGAAGAAAAATGAAATAAAAAAATAAGAAGAGAGTAAGACTATCTCTTCTTTCTGTAAATTAGTATAGCAACAAATATTGCAAATAGTGCTATAAAAGCAGTGTATCCTGGTATTGACCAGGTAGGATCTGGTTCTTCAGTACTTTCTGTGAAATCAGTATTGATTTCGCCATATACATTAACACTATATAGTTTAAGGAAGAATTAGTCACCATTCGGAAATAGTTAAAAGTAAACAAAAGTTACTATTTGATTAGATGGTTATTAGAGGTATAAAAAAAATAAAATGGAAGCTTTCATTAGATTCTTTTAAATCTCTCAAGAACAATCCTTTTCTCATATATATGACGGTAGCTATTTTTTCTTTCGTTTTACCTTTCTGTGTAAATTATTACAGTATAATGCGAGGTATTTTTAAGTTCAGTGCAATACCTGAAGCTCCTAGTACAATTATTAATCAAGAATTTGATTTTACATCTGCAGCAATAAAAAGCTTTATCGTTTTAGGAGTATATCTAATCCTTGGGATTGTAAGTTTAATTTTATTGAAACAAAGAAAAACTGTTTTAAATTCTTTAATTCTTACTCAGATATTTGTTTTTACTTTTCAGTCTGTTCTATTGATTACAGCTCGTTCTTACTTTACTAGTGCACATTATTTGGGAATACAACCATATATGATTCTAATTTATGGTATTTTGGGTTCTTTTCTAATTTTCACTTCAGTAAACCGAGAGCAAATTCCTCAGTTATTTATTTTGTATTTGATTATGACATTTGGTTTGTTAATTATTCCTTGGTTAATTTATAGTATGATACAGCATTTTCGATCATATGCTTTTTGTCTTTTTCACAATGGAAGCTATTGTGAAGAATACAGTGTTAATATTCAAGTAGTTAAAATCATTCTTTATATGTCTCTTTTTTTCTTATTTCTTGTTAGTTTTTTTATAATATACAGAAATGAGAGATTGAAAAAACTTTTTGCAATAATACCAATCGCTGAAGCTATCTTTCCTCTTTTATATATCATTAATTTATTTGTTATCCATCGTTTTACAGGTAATTCTATGTTAACAGCTTCGGAGATAATACAAATAGGTAGTACCGTTATTTATACCGCTCTTTCAATCATGATGATACTTCAAATTTCAAAGAAATCTATTAGAGAACAGCTATCTTTCAAGAGTTTTTTTGCATACAAGAATGAAACTAAAATATTATAATTTAACTTAATCTTTGTCACTCATTTAATCTTTTGTGAATATTTTTTTTCAATACTCTTTATCACTAACAGACTCTCTTTAGAGAAATTAAACTTAGCTTCTTTGTCTCTATCTACTGCTTCATTATAAAGCGCAAAGAAAGAAAAAGGATTTTCCACATTTTTTATCAGTTTATCAACTAAAGCGTTTTTTATTATAAGACTGGTCATATAATATCCTAAAGGATGTCCAGATATTGGAACAATCTTCTTCAGGTCTTTACCTATGCTTCCCTTATCTTTAGAATCATCAGATAATTCTTGGAGTTTACTGTCTAATTTTTTTATTATATCTGGAGATTCATTCACATATTTCTTAAATCGTTTGACATATTCTTCTGGAAAAGGTGTTTTGATATTTCCGTAAATGAAGTAATCTTTGTCTATGTGATCAGCTATACCCTCTGAATGGATTTGGTTAATAACTTGAACTATAGCTTTTTCTTCTTCCTTAATTTCATCCTTATCATAACATAATAGTTGATTCCTTAGATGATGAAAAAGTTCATGCGACGCAATGGAAACAAAAGATTCAAAACTTTCAGTAAAACATGCATCCACAATAATATTATCATAACCTCTAGCATCAGTATCGAAGATTACAACTGAAATAACAGGTTCTTCCTCATATTCATGATCTGGAAGAAATGAGGTTGCTCTACTAAATATATTCCCCTCGATTATTTTCCAATTTTCTTTAATTACTCTAAGGTCGTTTGTGTAATTCTTCCTTTTCTCCTTCACTTCCAAATAATATTTCAGATATCTTCCAATAGAAGAATCCAACTCTTCTTGGAGCTTTTCCTTCAGTTCAGGATTAAAGGTTAGAGTGAAAGCTTTAACAAAAAAATCTCGGTTATACTCTTTATCAATTAATATTCTATAACCTGGTGTATCAAACAAATCATTCCAAGATTTCTCAGAAACAACTTTTCCTTTTTCCAACTTTTCTGCTATTTCAAGAAACTTCTCAAAACCAGATATATCAAGTTTTAAATGCATGAATCTATACCTACTGTAATAGTATAGTTATCTGTTTATAAAAAAACTTTGTAAATGTAAATCCTATGATTCATCCGATTTTATGAATAAGTAATGAGATTTATAAATACATATAAAATTCTTCAAATGAAAAGAATGTCATCTGATGTAATCCTGAAAGTTGAGAACTTAACCAAAATATATGGTCGAGAGATAGATATTAGATTTGCTAAAATAGGGAAAGAAGTACTTGCGGTAAAAGATGTTAGTTTTTCAGTGAATAAAGGAGAAATATTTGGTTTTCTAGGACCAAATGGAGCGGGTAAAACAACAACTATGCGAGCTATTCTCAATTATCTACGTATTCAAAAAGGAAAGATTTCAGTTTTTGGTCTTGATCATAATAAGGATTCCATCGAGATTAGGAAAAGACTAGGCTATATTCCTGGAGAGCTTGGACTATATGAAGATTTTACAGGAGAGGAATTGATTAAATATGTTGATAAATTTAGACCAATCAATCAGAAGTTTCTTAAGGAACTCAAAACGGTTTTTCGAGTAAATTTATCACAAAAAATAAGATCTCTTTCGCATGGAAATAAACAACAAGTAGGACTTCTTATTGCCTTAGCACCCAAACCTGAGTTTTTAATCCTAGATGAACCGAGTCTTGGACTTGATCCTTTAATGACTGCGAATTTTCATAAAATATTAAGAAAGCTCAGAGAAGAAGGGATTACAATATTCCTTAGTTCTCACAATTTATCTGAAGTTCAATCGATTTGCGATAGAGTTGGAATCATTAAAGAAGGGGAGATTATACTTATTGAGGAAATTGAAAATCTCAAGATGAAATTTCTACAGAATGTAAGAATAAAATTACCTACTCCTCAAGCAATTGATGAAGAGGAAATTGTAAAATTAGATTCAGTGATTTCTTGTGAAAGAGTAAATGAAACTACACTTGTATTGAAAGTGAAGGAAAATATCAGCGAGTTTCTCAATTGGATAAAAGACATCTCTATTACAAGAATAACAATTGAGGATGCATCATTAGAAGAGATTTTCTTACATTATTATGAATAGGAGGAAAGAAGATGTTAAATGTATATTTCAAAGGACTAACAAAGCAATGGAAAAGCATATTCGTACCAGCTCTAATAATTGGATTGTATGTCATAATGATAGCTGCAATATGGCCAGCATTGAAGGATCAAGCAGAAGCATTCCAATTTATACTTGATAATCCAATTTACCAATCTATTCTTGGCAATTTAGCAGGTGCAATGTTCACATCATGGGAAGGTGCATTTTATCTCTATATTTTCGTTTGGCTAGAGATGGTTATAGTATTTATCACTGTCTTTAAACCCACACGTTTAGTTACAAATGAGATTGACAAAAAGACACTAGATGTAGCATTAAGCTATCCAATTCCAAGATGGCGATACTTACTTGAAAAATATAGTGTTTATCTGACCTATAATCTCTTTTATCCTGTCTTCATTATGTTATCAGGTTATATTGGAACCTTAGCGTTAAGGCCATTTGATGCAGAAGCTTCAATGAATTATACTCTTCTTTTCTACGCTTCCATTAGTGTTTGGTTGTATTTCTTCGCTTTGGGTTCAATATCTATTCTCATTAGTACAATCTTTTTAGATTCACGTAAGGCTTTAGCTGTAGCTGGAATGCTAATAATTGGGATGTATTTACTTGTTAGAATTGGATCTGCTGCTGAATCTCTAAACTTCCTTCAATATATCTCTATTTTTCATTATTTCAGTCCGGGAAATATAATGGCAAATGGGGGATTTATAGTTGGGGAATTCTTCATAGTTTTTGGAGTAGGTATTGTCTGTTTAGTTGCAGCTTTATGGATATTTCAGAAGAGAGAATTAACTTACTAATTTTCTTTTTTTCCTTCTCCTAATTGGTCTACCATAGTATTTATGTCAGTTGTAGGTTTTTTACACACAAACTCTTGGCAAACATAAGCAGTAGGCTTATTTTCAATCATTTTGTATTCTTTTAGTATCTCGACTATTTTCGAAATTTCTTCCTCGTTTTTAGTTGATTTGAACAAAACAACCTTGTTTGGCAGATAATGTTTCCTGAGTTCGTTGATCATAGAAGTTGTCTCATGAGAATCAGAATCTCCAACCACAACTATCTCGAAAGATGGTCCTAAGGCAAAATCTAAACCAAGCAGTAAGAAAGAATAAGCATTCGGCATCTTTTGAACTTGTTGTGCAAATATCTCTGCAATTTTGTTAGCATTTTCTTCAAAAGTTGGATTTGAGGTCAATCGTCCAAGTTTAAGAAGAACATACATCGCAACAGAATTACCTGAAGGGATTGCTCCATCATATATTGTTTTTTCTCTGATTAGAAGTTCTTCTCCATATTCAGGAGTAAAATAAAACCCTCCTTTGTCTTCATCCCAAAAGTATTCCATAATGATTTCGCTTAATCCCAAACTTTCTTTGAGATATTTTGGTTCGAAAGTGGTCTCATATAATTCCAATAATCCCCAAATCATAAACGCATAATCATCAAGATTTGCTGTAATGGATTTATCTCCTTCCCTGAATCTATGTAAGAGTTTTCCATCTTTGTTTTTCATTTCTGTAAGAATGAATTCTGAAGCTTTAGCAGCTGAAACAAGATATTTGTTGTTTCCTAGAACTCTTGCAGCTTTTGCGAAAGCAGCTATCATTAAACCATTCCAATCAGTAAGAATCTTATCATCTTTCAAAGGATGGATTCGTTTCTTTCTATATTCAAACAGTTTCTTTCTAGCATTTTCCATTCGTGATTCCAATTCAGTTTCTGAAAGTTTCAATTCATCAGCTATATCCACAAGAGTATTTTTGGTATGAACAATGTTATCACCAGTCTTTTCTTTAGAAGCTTCATCGAAGAAATTTCCCTCTTGGGAAATACCAGAGAATTTGATAAATATATCTGCATCTTCTTTATCTAGAATTTTTTTGATTTCTTCTTGCGACCAAACATAGAATTTTCCTTCTACACCTTCACTGTCTGCATCCTCAGCAGAATAGAATCCTCCTTCAGGGGAGGTCATATCTCTCATAACATATTCAAGAATTTTCTCTGCAGTATCTTTGTAAATCGGGTTTTTCGTTGCCTGGTAAGCTTCAGTATAAGCAATTGTCAGCATTGCTTGATCATAGAGCATTTTTTCAAAATGGGGAACTAACCATTCTCTATCGGTTGAGTAGCGGTGGAAACCATATCCTACATGATCCCATATTCCTCCTTGTCTAAGTTTCTGCAATGTTTTTTCAACCATATCTAGAGCAATTTTATCTCCCATTCGTTTCCAGTATCGTAGTAAGAAAAGAAGATTATGGGGACTTGGAAATTTAGGTGCAGTACTAAAACCTCCATAGATTTTATCAAATTGATTATCGTAAATATCAAAGGCTCTCACAATAAATTCTTCAGCATCAAAAGACATAGGAAGGTTTTCAGTATTTCTTTGTAAATGAGTTGTTATATCTGTAGCGCTCTTGAGAGCTTCATCTCGATTGTCTTCCCAGAGTTCAGCTACTTGATTGAGAATATCAATCAATCCAGGTCTTCCAAATCTGCTAGATTTAGGAAAATATGTTCCAGCGAAAAAGGGTTTTTTCTCAGGAGTCATAATAATAGTTAAAGGCCAACCACCACTACCTGTCATCATTTGACATACAGTCATGTAAATGCTATCTACATCTGGACGTTCTTCTCTATCGACCTTGATAGAAACAAAATTATCATTTAGAATCTTAGCAACTTGATCATCTTCAAAAGATTCTCTTCCCATCACGTGACACCAATGGCAGGTTGCATATCCAATTGAAAGGAAAATCGGTTTGTTTTCCTTAGAAGCTTTTTCAAATGCTTCATCTTTCCAAGGAAACCAATCAACTGGATTATTTGTATGTTGTAACAAATAAGGACTTTTTTCATTTATCAAGTGGTTAGGTTTGTGCATTTTTTAACATATATAGATATGGAAAATTCTCTTTAAATTGTATCTAAATAACAAAAAAAAAAGAAATTACAACTAGATACTAATGAAATTGAGGGAATTTATGACGGAAATTTTCCTTCTTATGGAAACGAAAAATAAAGTCTTTGTTAAAACATGTTTCAAACAAGATAAAACTAAACGAGTCGTGAACATTCTGAAAAAATACAGAAAGATTAAGTATAGGCAAAAAATAACCCATAAAACACACTTTTAAATATGTAGGAAACAAACTTACATGAGATATCTAAGTACTCTCCAGAAACTAGAAGGGGTCCATCTAATCAAATATCTAATAATGAGAAAAAACAAGTTCGTTTGAATGCTAAAATCTTTTCTTCTGAATTATTAAAAGCAGAGCTGAAAGAAGGATTAAGAATTTTTCAAGAAACCATAAAGGAGATTTATGATGGTAAAGCTCGTCTTCGAATTTGTTTGATTTGTGGTGAGATGAAGAAAGCTACAGAGTTAACAAAAGACACGCATAAATGTACACAATCCTTCAGCACTAGATCTTTCCCATACTTGATTACAACTTCATGGTTAAGGATGAGATCATTCTTTTTAGG
>JAGLTB010000082.1 GCA_023270155.1 Candidatus Heimdallarchaeota archaeon
GTTTTCCGGAAAAACTCAGAAGTGCATAGAATGAAATTAAACAATCCTCCTTACTTACAGATAGCTTTAGATTTAGTTGACAAAGAGAAGCTAAAATCCGTTTTATCTCAAATTCCCAAATCTGAAAATATTTTAATCGAGGCAGGAACTCCTTTGATCAAGAAATTTGGTATACAAATTGTAAAAGATATACTTGACGCTCAAGATAATGCATATATCATAGCAGATATGAAAACTTTAGATGTTGGATTTTTAGAAGTTCAAATAGCTGCTGAAGAAAATGCTAAAGCGGTATCAATCAGTGGTTTAGCTTCAGTTGAAACAATAGAATCAGCAATAGATGAAAGCATTTTAAGAAGTACAGATTTAATTCTTGATTTGATGAATGTAAAGGATCCTTTAGATGTTTTGAACAAACTAAACAAAAAACCAGATGTTCTCCTATTTCATAGAGGGATTGATCAAGAGAATCGAGAAGAACATCCATGGGATCTTATTAAGAAAATAAGGGATGAATACCCCCAAACTCTAATTGCTGTTGCGGGAGGATTAGATTTAGAAAAAAGTCAAAAAGCATTGGAAAATGGAGCAGATATTATAATTATTGGACGAGCTATCACACAATCTAGAGATGTGTCAAAGTCTATTAAACAATTTTTAGCTATTCTGAATTAAAGTAAGATTAAAACTCATGAACAGTTCCTGTTGATCTGATTTTTCTATAAATAATATTAAAGGTAAAATAGAAAATAACAATCAAAGCTATTGATGACAAAACAAGAAAAACAATCGCTCCCCATATAATGTTATCTGAGAGGATTCCCTGACCAAAGAGACATAAACGAAATGCTCGGACAGCAAATGTGAATGGTGAAGCAAGAGCTATATACTCCAACCATTTAGGAAAGAGCTGGAGAGGGAATAAGCTTCCACTTAACAAATGCATAATCCCTATTAGTACCATAGCTATCTCTTTTCCCCTTTTATTAAGAATCGTAAAATTCGCAGCAAGAAGAGATAAAGAAAAGAAAAACAAAATTGTGCACAGAACAACTAAAAGCATAGAGAAGAATGAAGCAGCAGATATTGTAACTGCTCTGAACACTGGAAAAATGAAGAATATAGGTAGAAAATAAATAGTTGATAATAGTAATCCATACACAACCTCGAAAGCAATTTCGGATACAAAGTATCTTCGCAATCCAAAAGGTAGAGTAGCTAATGTTTCGAATGTACCTTGTTTCATCTCACTTGTAAAGCTATTCATGGATTTCATCAGTATTTTTGTGGAAATTTCTAATAACAAAACACCTGCAAAAATGAAAGATATACTGTCCACAGCATAATTGTCTTGTGTCATCTGTAATTCAGGTACTAGTAAGGAGATATAGAAGAACAATGAAGTTACAATCAGGGTATTTACGAATCCCATTATAAGAGAAAATTTGTACTGCCAAATTATTTTGATGTTCCTCACGAAAAGTGCTTTTAGACCTTTAGTGAAGGAAGGAGAAGATTCATGTGTTTGAAATTTCTTAATTACTTCATCTGGATTTTTTATGGATATCAATACCAATCTACCTTCCCGTTCTTCCTTGAATTTCTCAAACTTAAGAAAACTAATCCATAAGCTATGGATCCGAGTAAAACAATGAAACCGATAAGTATCAAGATATTTACATAGATATATTCCAAATTCAATGTTGGAGAAAAAAGTAGCTGATGTATAGTCTCAAGACCATACGTGAGTGGTAGACTCTTTGAAACAAATAACGGAAATCCACTCAATAGTGTTATAGGAAATACTACTCCACAGAAGGTTTTTGAAAGTTGATATAAGATTGATATCAAATTACTAGTTTTTTGATAGAATATTGTGAAAGCCGCGAAGAGCATAGAAATTGACATATGGGCCAGAACAATGAGAATAAATAATAAAATAAGAATCATCACCTCTTGGAAAGTAATTGTTAAATAAAATCCGATTGTCAGATAAGCTAAACCTATTGCTGTGAAGATAGAAATTGAAGAAATCATAACTCCTGCTAATGTGGTTCCAATTGAGTATTCAATAAAATTGAAATGTAGAAGAACTGAGGACCATGTTCCAGATATTATTTCATTGTATATGTTTGCACTTACTGTCCCTAAACTGGTTCCAACAACCATTTGTAAACATAATCCAATGATTGCAAATTCGAAATAAGAAGCGTTAATACCAAATACTTGCATTTCTGGATTTATTCTGCTAAAGAAAAAATACATCATTATTGTTACTAAATTAAGAAAAAGAGTCATCAGAAGACTACTTTTGTAATTAAAAGCCATTTTCACACGGGTTAGAAAAATCGCATTAACACGTGATAATACTGTACTTTCCTTCTTGATATGAATAAAAGAGGAAACAACCTCACTAGCTTGTAAATGAATATTATTCCTCCTCCTGAAAAGAGAAAGAGAACATTTCATCAAACGATTGAGTATTTTCATCTTTTTGCTTATTAATTGCTAGAAAAGCAAGAAAAGATTCTTTTAAACTTGGCATATGCGGTGCGATTTGAAAGATTTCTCCTCCTGCCCTAAGAATTAGAACAGTAAGTCTTGAAATAGTTTCATTAAGAGTAAATTTAGTAGGTCTTATCTTTGCTTCAAATACAAAGTTATCCAAATCCTTTTCTCTAAAAAATAACATCTCTGCACCTGCGGAGATGCGTATTAGATCTTCAAAGCTTTTATAATGAAATGATGGGAGACTGAAAACTAGATGAACATAATGCTGTGCTGCTGACTCTTTGAATATATTTGGAGGACAATCTTGAATGATTTGTCCACTATCAATTAAGACTAATCTAGATGTTAAATCATCAATTTCAGGAAAATTATGGCTTGTTAGTAATATTGTAGTGCCACATTCTCTATTGAATTCCATGAGCAGATCTCTTGCAATTTCAGAGCTTTCAGCATCGAATCCGAGTGTAGGCTCATCTAGCAGTAAAACCTTTGGAAAAGGAATTAAAGCTCTTATCAAAAGAACCTTGGCTTTCATTCCAGTTGATAGTTTCATGACAAGAGTATCCTTCTTAGATTCAAGGTCAAAGAAATTCAATAAAGAACCAATTCTCTTTCTTGCTTCTGTTTTCTTAATACCACTCAGGGTACTGTAGAACAGTAAATTATCGAATATGGAAAGTCTGTAATACAGACTTCTTCCTCCTGTTTCACCAAAGACCGAACCAACCATATTACGTATTTTTTTATCATCATGTATACTTACACCATCTATAAATGCATCACCGGATGTTGGAAGGAGTAAGGTGGTTAAAATTTTTGTTAGAGTTGTTTTCCCTGCTCCATTTGGTCCTAAAAGTCCTATAAATTCTCCTTCTTTAATATTCAATGAGATGTCGTCTAAAGCTATTATCTCTTTGCCCTTCCTATTGAAGGATTTTGATAAATTCCGAATCTCGATTGACACACTATTATTACAGAATTATGCTATTTAAAATCCACAAAATCCTCTTCTCTTTTTATTTCTGTCACTTCTCTTGATCTATTATACAAAATATATGCTATCATCACTAAAATCAGTAATAGAGCAGAGACTAAAGAGCTCAACCATGGGTATGTAATGTTTATTGTGTAAAGAATCGCTGAAACATAACTTGTAGCTGCTATACCTAAGAAGAAAGCTGTTGTGATAACAGAGTATAATACAACAAATAGATCCTTTGATAACTTGGATGTTAATATGGTCATAACAACTGGAAAGAATAAGGCATGACCAACATTTCGAACAAAAAGAAAAACAGTATATACAATTTGATTTGATGGGAAAAGGAAAATCATCAAGAAATTGCATGCCAGCAATATTGGTGCTGCTAATAGAAGGGAATTTACGATTTTCTTGCTGTCTGAAATCGCAAGACCAATAATCGGTCCGACTATTACGAAACTTAAATTTGAAAGACCAATTAATATTCCAACAAGGCTGTCTGACATATTTAAGACATTTTTACCATATAAAGAGAATAATGGATTACTGAATCCTTCCATAATTCCGAAGATTACAAATGCGCAAAAGAAGAAAATGAAAATACTATTCAAGAAGTCTTTACGTTTGATTCTTACTTTATTTCCAGCCCATTTCACTTCTTGTCTTTTCTTGAATCTATCCTCACCTTTGCCTTCTATAAAAATATACAAAAATATTATTACTCCAATTACCGCTAAAATTCCTGCAAAAACTAGCATAATATATGGTTTAAAAAAGTCCAATAACACTCCTAAGGTAATCGTACCTACCAAACTCCCGAATCTTCCTGATGTTGAAATCATTGAGTTATAGAAGCCTTTGTATTTTGTCTCTATATCGGATAATAATGATCTACTCGTTAAGCCAAAACTATTATTCGCAGTACGTAATATTATGAAAAGAGTTGCAAGTAGGATTGTATTATTTGTAAAAGCTAACCCTACAATTGAACCAATTGTTAGAAAATAGGAAATGACTATCATATTTCTCCTCCCAATCTTTTCAATAAAAATTCCAGAAGGAATTCTTGTAATTATCCCTCCGAATGTGTATGCAGCTACAATAATTGCCCATTTAATTACAACTTCTTCCTCTGTAAGACCTGATGTCTTCTGTAGGTAAAGTGGAAATATTTGCCTAAGAGACATGAAAACTAGAAAACCAACAAATTGTGTTGAAAAAAAAGCTGCTACTTCTCTTGTATCCTTTGCTTTGAAAATTTCTTTCAAATTGGTTTTCGTTTTTTGTCGCCAAGTAATTACACTATCTAATTCTTGCATACGTATAACCAATTTTTTATGTTAAACTGTTGTTTAAGAATTAAACAAGCTATCCACTATTTATGAAGTTCTCGTATAATTTTTTCTGCTAATTCTGCTGATTCAGCTGAATCTGTTACTATTTCAAGCTCCTCAGGTGAAGATATCCCAAGATTTAATTCAACAGCTCGTGCAATTTGCTCTTGTTCAAAGATTGATCCTTCTGAGATTTCAGGAGTTGTTCCTAGTATACGAAGAATAGCAACACCAACTGCATCAATTGCAATTCTATCAGTTCCTGCAACAATTACATTAGCTTCTTTGAGAGTTCCTCTAGCTGGCCCTCCATCTACAAATGCAGTTACACCATCGAGAACTATTAGCGCAGGATTAAACACGCTATTTATCTCAGCGATCATTGATCTTGTTTTGAAAGAATTATGCATTTCCTTCATGTAAGCATTCCCATTTAAATTTCTTCTAGGAACCATACCTACTGCATTTTTCAATGAAAGAGTAAAATGACCCGCATGATGTGTTTTGAGACAACAAGTCTCAACAATGCATTCAGCTTCATGATATATTTTAGCAAATAGGAAACCATTATCCCAATTACTTTTTTCAGGTTTTAGAAGAATATATTCCTCCAAAGGAACTTCAGCTAAATTTACAATCTCAAAATCAAGTTCTTCTGCTAAATTATAAATGCCTTTTTGTTCAAGGCATTCGTGAGTACTAACAGGACCGCTTCTTTCAGCTAAAGTTATTGATCTTGCATACATTTCTTGTAGTTTAATAATCAATGCTCTCAATGTATCAATCGAAGTAGAAGCAGGAGGAGGATCAGCTGTATTGAAATTAGGTTTTAATATAACTTTTTTTCCTTTGACAGGATTGAAATCCAGAAGGTCTATTGCCTTTCTTGTACCTTCTTCTCTGTTTTCTGTAACAACTATTGATAACTTTGTCATCTTCTTCTTTGTCCAAAGAAAAATAGCAGTATATAAATTTAGTTTTAGAAATCGAGAAGGAGGTTTAGAAATTATATTGCAATAAGAGAATTTAAAATAGTTTACGAAAACCTCAGAGTATGGAAGGCAAAATTCATGCAACTTTAGTAATAAAAAATGCTAATGTTTGGACTTTGGATGCAGAAAATAAAAAAGCAAAAAACATTATAATTTATTCTGATCACATTGTTAGGATTGGAGACGAAGAAGATACTAAGCAAATGATAGGAAAGGATACTATTGTTATTGATGCTGAAAACAAGACTGTTATTCCTGGTTTTATTGATGCACACACTCATATTCCTTGGACAGGTCTGAATAAAGTAAACTTGGATTTACGCAAAGCAAAGAGCTTGAACGAAGCATTAGAGATGATTAAAGCTGAGATAGAAAAGAAATCTCCTGGGGATTGGATAATCGGAAGAGCTTGGGATCAAAGTAATTGGCCAGAACAACGATATATTCTAGCTAAAGATTTAGATCCTATTAGTCCAGATAATCCTGTCATCCTAATACATGTTTCAGGACATATGGCTTCTGTAAATAATTTAGGATTTCAAAGGCTTGAACTTTCCAAAGATCAACTAGGAGTTGATTTGGATGATGAGGGTAACATTTTAGGGACGTTAAGAGATGTCGAGTTTTCTGATAAAAAAGAAATACGACCAACATTTGATGATTTTATCAAAGGAATGACGATGGGAATGGAAGAAGCTATTGAATTAGGAATCACTTCTATTCATGATAATATAACCTTTGAATCTATGCCAGTATATCTGCATTTGGTAAATAATAACAAAATGAAACTAAGAGTATATGGTATAATCTATGAAGATATGATTGATGAAATAATCAAAATGAGAATTGATAGGAATTTTGGAGACAAATGGTTCAAGATTGGTGCATGTAAATTGATGACTGATGGAGCTATAAGCTCAAGATCTGCCTATGTTTATGAAGATTATACGGACAAGGAAGGAGAAAAAGGTTTTGCTCTTTATGACAAACAACAATTAGATGATATGATTACTAAAGTGCATAATGCAAATCTGCAGATTGCAGCTCATGCAATAGGGGATAGAGCTATTGCAGAAGTCATTGAAAGTATTGAAAAGAATATAGATGAAGAAGAATGTAGAGCTGCCTTACATAGAATTGAGCATGCGGAGATTCTTAGGAAAGAAGATGTGGAAAGATCAAAGAATCTAAATCTAGTTTTCTCTATGCAACCAAATTTTGTCTGGAGATGGGGACTTGTGGGTGTAAACGGTATGTATGAACAAAGACTAGGTAAAGAAAGAACAATGCTAAACAATCCTTTCAGATGGGTTTTAGACAACGATCTTATTGTTGCATTTGGGAGTGATGGCATGCCTTTAGGTCCTCTCTATGGAATAAAAGGCGCACTTTTCCATTCAAATCCAGAACTTCGACTAACTTTAGAAGAAGCAATAAAGTGCTACACTCTTTATCCAGCAATTACAGCAAGAGAAGAACATATCAAAGGAACAATTGAATCTGGAAAATTAGCAGATCTTGTAATCTTAAGTCACAATTTAGATGAAATTGAGTTAGAAGAATTTCATGATGTTGATATTCTTTATACTATTATAGGAGGAGAAATAGCATACAAAAGGAATAAGTAGTGCATTCTGCTTCCTTTATCATTCATCTCTTTTATATTTTCATTGAACATAATTATTTTATATCATTCTTACAACTAGTATGCAATAGAGTGATATTCAAATGAATGATAAAAAGGCAGACTTATCTCCTGAATCATCTATGGAAAGAAAGAGAATTTCTTCAAACACTAAAACATTTATTTTAGGAGCAATAATTTGGTCAAGTTTGTTTCTTGTTATCCCACCATTTATTTATCTTGGTGTGAAAGACTGGATTGTCGCATTATCAATAACAGGAAAAGTTGGAATTGTTTTCATACTTCTAAGTTTTGTTCTCTTAGGGACAGTAGGTACTACAAGAGTTTCAGGTCATGGAGTTGCTATGGCTACCGTTGATTATATAGGAGGTTACGATGAAGAAGGTGTTCCTATTAAACGTGTTAAGGGAATAAATTATTGGGAAATACTATCTATTGGACAGGTTTGGTTGCTTCTCTGGGGAGCTATTTATCTGCTACCTTTTGCCTTTGGTATTCCATTTATTCTCTAACTAAGTTTTCTACAAAAAATTCACTAAAATTTTCTAACTATTATTGTTATTACATCTTCTTCTTGAATAACATGTTCTAATCCTACTCTCTGATTTGTATGTTTTGCACTAGGTCCTGATACAATAGCGTATCTGAATTGTTTTACAAAACTTCGGTGAATCTTATTACAAATATCTCTAACTGTCGAGTCTTTCTTTACAATTAAAGGTTCATCATAGTCAGTTTTTTCACGCTGTTTTTTAAGATAAATTTGTATCAATTCTAATCTATCAACTATGACCTCTTTCAGAATTTCGAGATTTTCACCTGTAAGCGAACTAATCATTACTGCATCAGGAAACTTCTCTTTAATTCTCCTTTTTTGTTTTGATGAAATTAGATCTATTTTATTAACAACTATCAGAAGTTCTGGATATGCTCTATTCCCTTCTAATACGTCGATTAGTTCATCCACCGTAGGATCGGAACGCACAGTAACCATAGCATTCATAATTTTATATTCTCGTAGGATACCATTGAAAGTTTTTTCACTCATGTGAGTAAGGCTACTGAGAGTTGATAACGCAATACCTCCTCTATCTTTCTTCTTAATTCTTATATCTGGCTCTGTTTTACCTGGTCTAATTGCTACATTTTTCAATTCGTTAAGTGTTTTTTTATAGAAAGATTCTACCTTGCGTGGTTCTAGCAGAATCAATATCATATCTGCAGTTCGAGCAACAGCAAGTATTTCCTTTCCTCTTCCCTTTCCTTTACTTGCCTCTTCTATTATCCCAGGTAAATCGATTATTTGTATTTGTGTTCCCTTGTGAAATAAGATTCCAGGAATAGCAGTAGTAGTTGTAAAATCATAAGATCCTATTTTAGATACTTTACTTGTGATGTTCGAAATTAAAGTTGACTTGCCGGTAGATGGAAATCCAATCAAGACTACTGTTCCGTCTCCAGCTTTTTTTACATCAAAACCATAACCACTGAACGATCGAGAAGCCATTTCACCATCAAGTTTCTTACGTCTCAGTTTAGCTACTTTGGCTTTTAACAAACCTAAATGATGCTCAGTAGATTTATTCTTCTGAGTTCTCTTGATTTGATCTTCTATATCAGCAATTTTCTCGTCAATGGTGGCACTCATGTTTGTACCTATCTTTTCATTTTATTCTTAAAGAGATTAAAACTCAATTATATTTAGCCTTAACGATGTATGTGGGGAGTGCAAAAAAGATAAACAATCGAATTGAATGAACAAAGAAACGTTTGCTTACTTAGGAGGTGAGGGTATTAGATAAAATAAAGGTATATACAAAATTTTTATCATATATATATTCTTCCTTCAATTTGAACCAAAAAACGCTTATTCTATACTTTACCAAACATTATATTTAAATAATCGTTTGATTAGATTTTCACAATTAAAACAATGGGGTGGTTTTAATTGACTGATACACTTGAATTAAACGATGAAAAACAAATAATAGGACTAGCAAAAGCACTATCTTCACCAACTAGATATAATATTGTTAAACTTCTGTTGGATAAAGAAATGGATATATCTAGTATTGCAAAAAGAATGAAACAGACTGAAGCAAATACTTCTGCTCAAATCAAACATCTTGAAAAAACAGGTATTCTTGAATCAAGATACGAACCAGGAGCACATGGTGTCAGAAAAGTGTGCAAAACAAAAGTAAGAAGAATAATCTTAAATGTTGAGTAAAAACTCAGCATTTGTTTTCTACTTTTCTAGCAATCACAGAAGTATCTTCATAAGTTAAATTCCAGATAGTGTCTATTTTTAAATTAGTCTGTGCTATCAGTTTTCTTAAATCTTCAATCTTGTATTTCTTTTGTAAGGCAGTTAAGATAAGCGCTCCTCCGTATTTTAGTATAGGAATGATCTGATTCATAACTGCTGAAGGATTTGGAAGATTCTGAAAGACAGTGAAGCTTGAAACTATGTCAGCACTTGAATCTCTGAAAGGTAGAAACTCACTATCTGCACAAACAAAATGATCATGTTGATGTTTCTTTTTCCCTTCCTTAAGCATATTAAAGGAGAGATCACAGCAGAAGATGTTTCCCTTGTTATAGTGTAGGAAATCTAATAGAAGACCTGTACCTGAACCTACATCTACAATGACATCAGAAACTTTTACATCAAACTTAGAAAAAACTTCAAGATATTTTCTATTTTGAATATCTGTATATCTTGTATCATATGCTTTGGCAGTAGTGTCGTATTTCCGCCTTAATTCTGCTTTTCTTTCTTTCATCTAAAATACATTATAAAAGAAAATGATTTTAAGTCATACTCTTATCACAATATAATGCCAATTTCCTTCCGTGGAGCAAGAGTACTCAAAGATCTTTCAAATGAAGAGTTGAGGACCTTAAATATGGTTGAAACACTGCTAAAGAAAGGAGAGTATGCCCCTAAGGATAGAATTGTTGTTTATTCAGGATACAGAGAAAAGGATGTTGAAATCTACTTATCAAGATTACATAAACTGAAATTAATTCGTAGATGGACAGGTCAGTTTGTAGGTTACTCTTTAACTTTAACAGGTTTTGATGTTCTAGCTTTGAATACATTGTATAACAAACAGATAGTTGCTGGAACTGGGAGAGCTAAGGGAGTTGGGAAAGAAAGCGATATCTATTATGCAATTGATTTTGAAGAAAAGGAAATTATGTTAAAAATTAATAGAACTGGAAGGGCAAGTTTTCAACAGGTAAAAAAGAAAAGGGACTTCCTCAAGAACAAATACCATTATTCTATCTTTTCAGTAGCTGAATTGTCTGCAACCAGAGAGTATGAGATTCTATCAAAATTACAGAATCAAAACCTCCCTATTCCTAAATTACTAGGACACAATCGTCATATGATTGCAATGGAAATAGCTGATGGGATTGAACTAATTCATGTTCAATATCCAAAAAAACCCATTAAATTACTTGGAAAAATCGTTGAGTTTACTAAAACACTTTATCAAAAACATGGGATAGTTCATGCTGATTTAACAGAGTTCAATATTCTTTATGATATTGATAAAGATTCAATGGTTGTGATAGATTTTCCTCAAGCTGTCAAAGTTGATCATCCAGAAGCACTGAATCTTCTAGAGAGAGATATCTCGCATTTACTTGACTTTATAGGAAAGAAATGGGGTATAACTACAGATGAGGTTGACACTGTAATTGAATATATTGTGGGTAAGTAAACAAAGGTGATATGCATAGCTGAAACAGATCTGATTGTTGTGGGAGTTGATATATTACCACAAAGTTCTCCTTCTGGTGTATCACATTATGCTGTATGCGTTTATGATGGTGTCAATGACAAGCTAATACAGAAATATAAAAAAGTCAATTTACAAAAATTAATAGGTATCATAAGGAGTTCCCAGGCTAATTATCTTGCTTCCGATAATATATATGAGCTAGTGAAAAAACCATCGCAAATTCCTCATCTTTGTTTACAATTACTTCCCACAACAAAACTAGTACAGGTCACTGGATCACCTGTTCATGGGTTTACATCTCTTCCTAGATTAATGAAGCAAAATGAATTACCAGTCTCTGGAAAATTATCTCCAATTGCAGCTGCTGAAGCATGTGCTATTCTAGCTAGTAAAAAACTTGGATATATAGTAGAACCATTTGAGGATGAAACTAAAGTCGTTGTATCACGATCTAAAGCTAAAGGACCAGGGGGTTGGTCTCAGAAGAGATATGGACGATTAATTGATACAACTGTTAATCAAGAAGCGAAAAATATCGAAAGTACATTAGTAGAACTCCGTTTTGATTTCGACAAAAGAGCAGTAAGAAGCAAATTTGGTGCACAAAAGGTTGTATTCAGTATTTATGCTCCAATAGATAATGTCACAAAAAGGATCAAAAGAAGAAAAGGAGAAATTTGCCAAGTCAAAATCTTTCCAGTGAATAAGGAAAGAGTTGAGTTTATTCCACTATCGCAACAAGTAAAAGTTAAGTCGTCCTTGAAACGATTGATTGTTGGTATTGATCCTGGTTTAACAGTTGGGCTAACAATCCTTGACCTAAATGGTCGAATACTAAAAGTAAGTAGTTATCGAGAAGCTAGTAGAGGGCAGATAATTAGAGAAATAACACAATATGGAAAACCCACTATGATCTGTGTGGATGTTTATCCCTTTCCCTCTTTTGTTGAAAAAATAGCTGCTGCTTTCAATGCGAAACTTTACACTCCTCGGAGTGTTATGACTGTTTCAGAGAAGAATGCAATTTCTAGAAAACTAGCAATGCAGCATGGAGTTTTAACAAAAAATGCTCATCAGAGAGATTCTTTAGCATCTGCATATAGAGGTTACACAAAATTTAGATTGGAATTTGAAAATATAGACAGAAAATACTACAATGAATACGATAAATCATTAAGAGATGAAATAAAAGATTTACTAGTAAAAGGAAAATCTCTAATGGAAGCAACAAATGAGATAGAGGAAACACTCAAGGAAGAACCGGAAATTTCCCCAGTAGAAGCAATCTCACAAGATGCAGTTTCACAGCAAAGTCAGGAAAAAGAAGCACTGGAAAAAAGAAGTCTTATTCTGCAAGAACAATTAGATTGGGAGAGAAGAAAGAATTCGGAATTAAGTGTTGAACTAAAAGAATTAGAAGAGAAATTAGAATATTTACAAGAAAGACTAAGTGAAGGAAAATCGGAATATATGGAACAAATCCAGAAAGAAAAAACTTACATTATAAAGGAAAATCAGATCAGTTTTCTGCATGAGCAAGTAAAACAATTAGAGACAGAATTGGAGAGATCCAGTGGGAGGGTAGAGGAACTAAAAACAGTAACCTGGTTAAGAAATAGAGAAGGTTGGATACCACTTAAGGTGATAAAGAAATTTACTGCAGAAGAGATAGAAAAAACAGCTGAAACATATAATCTTGGACCGGGGGATATAGTATTAATTTTAGATACAACAGGTGGGGGTGGTCAAACAGCTGAAAAACTCCTCTCCTATAGGATTAAAGCTATAATAGGAGATGAAAATCAATTTTCATATTATGCAAAAAAGAAATTAGCTGAAGAGCAAATTCCGATCGCAAATCCGAATGCAGTGGAACTTAAACGGATTGATGAAATTGCAGTTATAAGAGAAGAGGATCTTATTAGAATTTTAGAGATCGCAATAGAAGAAATTGAAGAAATTGTTATTGAAGAGAAAAAGAGTTTTCTAGATAGATTACTTGATGATTACAGAAAAGAACGTCGTAGAGAAATACAGGAATATGACGAGAAATTTTCAAATGAGAGGAAGAGAAGAGAAAATATTACTGATGATGATGAAGAAACTTAAAGTTCATCAACAGATAATTGTACAAGTAAGATATTATTACCTCTAACAAAAAGATTCCCGTATTTGGAAACTTCTTCATCTTCTATGATTTCTATTGCATCACTGAGATGACAGTTCATGTACTGATCAAAGCTTTCAAGCTTGCCTTTATATTTCACATTATCTTTTAGTCTAATGATAATAAATTGTCCGATTACCTTTCTTAAGGAGTTTATGGGAATACTGCTCATATAATTCACCAAATCTTAAACTATATGAATCGAGGGGATGAAGATAATTTAAAAAGATTTTGATTAAAGAATAACTCTCATGAGTTTTCCTCTTTCAGAGTTCTTATTTAGTTCATATTTCCGCTTTCAGAATTTATTAAGTATCAAAATTTATAGCAGATTCTTCTAATGTTTGAGTATCCATTGTAGTTGTCTTTCTTTTTCTAATTTTTACGAAAATTGGATGATTTACAGCGTTTCCAACAATCACAGCCTCCCCAACTCCAAGTGTTGTGATAGCATTGAGAGTTGATCTATCAATTCCTTCAGATGAGCGACCTATATAATCAAGATCATACGGATTCAGCACTTTCATGATAATATGTGTATTACATTGACTAAGGGCTGTAGTTGACATCTTAACTGGTCTTTGACTAATTAATACCAAGGATGTGAAAAATTTTCTTCCTTCTCTTGCGATTGTTTCTATAATTGGCCTAGAAATTGCTAGTTCTAATCGAGCTTCAGGAGAAAATTGATGACACTCTTCGACAATTATAGTTGTTGGAGGAATGGTTCCTTTCTTTCTAAAATCAAAAATCCGATACAAGATATAGCTTACTATCATCTGTTTAAGTTTCAAACTAGTAAATTCGCTTAAATCAAAAATTACAAGCTTACCAGGTTCAAGAATTTTCTCTAAAACAGGATATTCTGACGCTCCAAATAATCTTGTTTCTTCTAGAGTGTACAACCATCCTATCAACGCTTCCTTACTTCTCTGATTTATCTGTTCATCAGATTCTAACTCACTAATTATATCGGAAATTGTGTATTTTTCACCTTTCTTTGTTTTTTCTTCAAAAAGTTTGTATAGAATTTTAGATAGCTCTCGTGTTTGAACTGATGTAATTTGCGGTTGAAAAATAGCAAATTGTCTAGCTCTTAAAGCATGAGTACCAAATTGTATAGCTGCTGCAGGAAATATCTCAACGTGTTTATAAAATGGTGACTCTTCATCTCCTAGTCCTTTATATTCTCCATGAACATCAAACAGAACCATTGCAACCCTTCCTTGTTTCTTTGGTCGAGAGAGAAGCTCTTCTAACATTACTGAAACTGCATACGATTTGCCTGCCCCAGAGATTGCTAAAATTGCAGCATGTTTTTGTAAGAATTTGGTTAAATTAAGTTGAACTTCTACATCATGTTGTTCTATCTTTCCCAAGTTTATTCCATTTGTTTTTTCAAGACCCAAAAATTTCTGAAGAACGTTGGAATCTGGGATATAAACAGTCTCACCAGGTGATACTGGGAATAATAATCTCTGAATTCCTATATCAGTAATGATGCCTAATGGTTTGGCTTTGGCTATGATATGTTCCCATCTATCAGCTGGAAAAATGGATGCAAGTGTTTTTCCACTTGTTTCGTATGCTCTAACAGCTGAAGGAGAAGAGAAATATCTGTTAGTCTTATAAACATCAATTACGGTTGCTATTATCTCTCCATCATCACTTGGAACAATTACATACATGCCTTTTTCTAGTTGAAATTCCTCTTCTGGTTTAGTAAGAACAAAACTAAATTCTGAAGGGTTTGGGGAATTATCTTCACCCACAATTATTGTACCTATGCTTTTTCTTGCCATTTAGTCACCTGCTTTGAATGGTAATCTGGATCTTCTTCTCTGAAGAGAAAAACTTGAGTAACCTATTTTTGCGGAAATTTCGTCAACGAGGATATCCGCATCTGTTTCTTGTAATCGAGCTCTTGCATCTGCTTCTATTATAACACTTGGTAAACCATATTCTGGATTGTATCTTGAAACAGCTATTACAAGTGCTGATATCCTTTGTGCTAAATCAGTTTGATCAGAAAATAATAATGGGAATTCCACCCTTAGAGGAGCATCAAATTCAGCTGTCTTAAGATAGAAGCAATGTATGTCAAAATCCTTTAGATCTTGATCAGTATCATCGTTAAAATTTGAAAGGAAGAATTCGAATGTTCTCTCATCTACATCAAGTACTTGATAAAGCAAATCTGTATCTCTTAGCTGTTTAACTATTGGACGATAATCGATTTTCAGTAACTGTTCAAATTCTGGCATCTTCCCTAGATGAGGTAGAAGAGCTGCTAGTCTATTCGTAAGTATTGCAGACCTAGAATCCTTCACTATCCCACATAATGCTGTGCGATTTTTTTCACAAAGCGAATAGAGTCTTCTATAAAGAGTTTTCAGATTTCGATACTGACTCATAAGAAATTCGCTTTGATTTATTTGTTTATAATCAATAAAAGGTAGTACTGAACCATCTAACATGATGATGTCAGGCATATCTTCCTCCAATAAAGAGATTCCACAGCGAATTTCTTTTTGCATTCTCCAAATGGAAATAAGAGCGTCGATTTCGCTTTGAGATAACGGTTCTATACTAGTTAAGATATCAGGAAAAGGTTGTTCCTCTGGAAAATATCTAACTTGAGGTTTATCATCTTTCTGATGTAAAAACAACACTCCAACAGCTCTTATTAAAGCTATATCAAAATAATTGAGTGTTCGATGAATTACTCCTCCATCGACTCCTGCTACCTTTAAACCATCAATGTTAGTCTTTGGAACCTTGATTGTAAAAGAATAATCCTTTGTTTCTATACCAAAAGCACTAGGAAATTCTGAAGGATTAAGGGATTTTTTCACTTTTCTGAATAAATCTTGAAATAATTTTCGATGTTCATTATATGCAATAATTTTTTTGGAAATATTATCAATAGCATCATCTATCTTATTATGCATTCCCATTTTTCTAAACCACTATAAATACTATCTATTTTTTCCTATATTAAGTAAGTGCGAAACGCATTTCTTATGTTCTTTGCTCAGATCTTTGTTTTGCAGCTTTAATAAATGCGAAATAAGGTGGTGAAGGTTGTAAAGGTCTTGATTGAAATTCAGGATGAAACTGTGTTGCTACAAAGTATGGGTGATCTTCTATTTCAAGAACTTCCATCCTTCTTCCATCTTCAGAACGTCCTGAAAAAGATAATCCTTTCTCTTCTAGAATATCAATATATTCAGGATTAACCTCATATCTATGTCTGTGTCTTTCCGATATTTCTTTGTCATTATATATCTCTTCAATGAAGGTATTTGGTTTTATCAGAATTTTGTGTTTTCCCAATCTCATTGTTCCTCCCATTTCTTCAATTGATTCCTGCTCAGGAAGTAGAGCAATTACTGGATGAGGGGAGTCAGGATCTACTTCTGAAGAATTAGCTTTCTCAAGGTTACATTCATTTCGGGCATATTCGATGACTGAAAGTTGGAAACCATAACATATTCCTAAAAATGGGATTTTAGTTTTCCTTGCATAATTAATAACAGAAATTTTTCCTTCAGCTCCACGAGAACCAAATCCTCCTGGAACTAGGATTCCATCAAATTTGTTCAATTCATGGATTTTCTCTTTTGTATCTTCATATTCTTCCGTAGAAACGAAATCTATGACTGCATGAACGTTATTATGAGCTGCTGCATGATGTATAGCTTCCTTCACACTGATATATGAATCTGCTAATTCAGTATATTTGCCAGTAATTGCTATTTGCACTATGTCATCAGTTTTTGTAAAACGATCTATCAATCTCTCATACTCGGACCAGTCAGCTGAAATATCCTCATAACGGAGTTTTAAATTGAGTGTTGACCCTAGCCCTTGGTTGTCAAGATAAATTGGTGCTTCCAGAACTGTATCAAGATCAGGAAGTGAGAAAACTGCATTTGCTGGTACATCACAAAACATAACAATTTTTTCCCTTGCACCATCAGATAAAGCATGAGAACCTCTAGAGATAATAATGTCAGGACTCAACCCCATAGACTGTAGTTCTCTAACTGCATGTTGGGTGGGTTTTGTTTTTTGCTCCTTAAGATTTGGAGGTTCTAAAATATAAGTAAGCAATACCAGTAATGAATCTTCACTAGCCATTTCTCTTCGAAGCTGTCTAATAGCTTCAAGAAATGGTTGGCTTTCTATATCACCAATTGTCCCTCCAACTTCTACAATTAGCGCATCTAAATCTGCTTCTCTTTCACCAATAGATTTTATTCTTTTTTTTATCTCATCTGTAATGTGCGGAATAACTTGAACTGTCTTTCCTAGAAAATCTCCTCTCCTTTCTTGTTCAATTACAGACTGATAAACTTGCCCTGTAGTAATATTTTGATCTCCTTTCATCTCTAGACTTAAGATTCTTTCATAATGACCAAAATCTACATCAATTTCAGATCCATCTGCAGTAACATAAGTTTCACCATGTTCATATGGATTCATGGTACCAGCATCTATATTGAGGTAGGGATCAATTTTGATAACACTAACTTTTTTTCCTCTAATTTGGAGATTTTTCCCTATTGAGGATGTAACCACTCCTTTCCCTAATCCGGAGATTAAAGCTCCGCAAATAAAAATATATTTGGGCATATAAAGCATAAAGTAGAACATGATATAAATTTTATGTAATTGAATAGATTCATTCAGATTCTTCAGGAACTGCTTGTATCATCTTCTTCCACTTTTCTACAGCTACGGATACAATTTCATAAAGCCATTTTTCTTCTGGAGTCATATTTCTGGATTTACTTGTAATGTTCTTCCCTTTTTCTGCAATTTTTATTATTTTAGAGAGACGCATTGTCATAAGTTCTCTCAGTTTCATTTCTATGGATTCTTTTTGACGATATGGCATTGTCTTTATTCCATCTACATGCTCCTGAAATGCACTTTTCATAGCTAGGTAGAAGTAAGTGTTTATTTTTTGTAAATCAATGTTTTCTCCTTCCTTGATAGCTAGTTTGTAAAGATCCGGAAAATCGATTTCTGTAACATCAACAATTTCAACGTATTCTTCTCTCTCGAGAATTGATGCTATCCAGAAGGGAAATTTCATTGTTACTCCTTTTGTGAGTTTGATCCTTTTATCACCTATATCAAATTCATCAATACTCTGCAGACATTTGACGGAAATTTCTTTATCTTCAAAATCGTATTGGATCCGTTCAAGTTCATCAAGTAATAAATCATCTAATATCAATATAATCATCTTTATACTTCAGTAAACTTATTTTAAGGTATTGCTATTTTAGAAAAAATCTTCTAATTGTTTTTGTGGTTGAATAAAATTACCATTCTTCTCCTCTTCTTTTTTGCTGACAATTTTCCCTAATTTTTCTTCAACAAACTTATCTCCTAACAAATGACTATAGATAGATCTTACAAGTTCTGTTCCGAAACCTGGGATTTTGATGATTTCTTCAGGGTCAGTTTGCTTAAGGATTTCTCTGGTTTTATATCCCTTATCAAACAGCGATCGGGCTCTTACTCTCCCTATTCCTGGTATCTGTACTAAATCTACTAAATCACTTCTAATTCCATTAACTACTCTCTCATGGAGAATCGATACTTTGGTAGCTACGTTTGAATGACCTAACAGTTTTGCGATTTCAGTTGTTGCATAAAGTAACCATTCAGCATTGTGAACCACTGAAAATATGTCTCCACTTCCAACGTTATATCTATCGAGTATCATATCTTCTGGTGTTTCATTTACCCAATCTTGGAGGATTAATGCGGTCTTTACTTGACTCATAAATAGCTCTAGTTCAAATGTTGAAGAAGGTAGTTCTGTTAAGAATTCATCTTCGTGTTCACCAACATAATTGATAATTTTGAATTGGTCATCTTTCTTTATAGTTACAAACCTAACATCAGGAGTAGAACACACTAAATGGAGAAAACTCATGTCAGTTAAAAGTTGGTTAGCCATTGTTTTTGCTCGTTCTAAGCAATTTCTGATAATTATTCCACTCATAGGATCAATATACAGTTGACTAACTCTTTTACCAAAACCTGTTGCGAGAAGATAATCGGGATCTTGAGTTATGAGACCTTCTTCTCTTAAAAAATTTATCACTTTTTTAATTATTGAACTCAAACTAGACGGATCTTGTTTATAACCATAAAAAGTCCGACTAAAGAATTCATTTAATTCACTCATAGTCTGAGTATTTTCAATTGCTATTTGTCCGAGAATGATTCTTCGTAATGCGGGTTCAGTAGCTACTCTTGATTCTATATCTTCAGTTTCAGCTTCTATATACATGTTGTAGAGATTGTCCGCATCATATTCGTTCTTTGCTATTACAATAGCATCTCCCTCGGTATCATACTGAGGTCTTCCAGCTCTACCAGCTTGTTGTTTGAATTCCAAAACTGGAATCGGATAACTTCCTAAGGTTACATCGTAACGATGGATGCTTTTAATGATCACGTATCTCGCTGGTAAATTTATTCCTGCTGCTAGCGTCGGTGTTGCACTCAACATCTTGATATTTCCTTGTTTAAAATTCCTTTCAACTATTCTTCGTTGAGCTGGATTTAATCCTGCATGATGATAAGAAACACCTTGTCTGATTAATTCTGCTAATCCTTTCGATTGTTTGGTTTGTTCCCCAGAAGATAAAACTTCATTAGCTGAATTGTTCAGCTCCTGTAGTTCACTTTTGTTAAGTGTTTTTCTTACACGTGATGCTAAATTTCTAGCTGTAGATTCAGTCATATTTCTAGTAGTTCCAAAAATTAGTGCTTGATTTCCTTGTTTAAGAATATAATTTGTTATGTTTGCAAAACTATTCTTTGTATTAGAAGGAATGGTTACTATTCTATCTTCTTTGTACATTATTTGATTGCCGTAAAGAACTCCTTCGTTTAATTTTACAGGCCTCCAGTCACTTGAAACTAATTCTGCTTCTAACCATCTTGCTATCTCATCTGCATTTTTTATTGTAGCACTTAAGGCTAATATTTGTCCTTGGCAAATTTGTTTCAATTGTGCTATTACAACTTCTAGAGTAGGTCCTCTTGATGAATCGTTAATTAAATGAATTTCATCTACGATAACTAAGCCAATTTGATTTATCCACTTCGATTGGTGCCTCATAGCTGAATCTATTTTTTCATTAGTTGCTATAATTATGTCAGCATATCTTGCATTGGCATCTTCAGTATCATAATCCCCTGTTAGGAGAATAGTTCTTTTTCCTAACGAATCTGAGTGCCTTTTAAATTCAGTATACTTTTCATAAGCTAGAGCACGTAAAGGAGAAAGGTAAAGTGTCTTAAGACCTGTTTCCTCAATAGCCTTAACTGCAGCTAAAAGAGCTAAAAGTGTTTTTCCCGAGGCTGTTGGTATCGCAACAACGAGATTATTTTCTTCAAAAAGACCTTTCTTAACTGCTTCAATTTGTGGGGGATATAGAGTTTCAATCCCATCTTCCTTAAGATTGTCTTTGACTATTTGAGGAATTGGGAGATCATCTATTTTCATCAACATCAACGGGGTTACGCTAATTTAACAAAGCCTTCTCTAGGTGAGAATATTTCTCCATTACTCCTTAGTTGATTGATAGCTCTATCTACAAAATCATCTTCAATATTCTGCTCTTTTGCTAGCTCTTTAATCCTGCCCACGGCTACCATGTCTGAAGATCCTTTTCTAGATTCTTCTTGTATAATATCAATAAGAATTTGAAGTTTTGATCTGGAACTCTTTGTAGTTCCTGAGAGTAAATAATCGATATCAACTCTTCCAGTGACAGGATCCTTACCAACTTGTTCAAGAGATGTTCTGAGTAAGTTGATTGCAGCTTCAACATGGTCTATAGTTACTTCTTCTTTCAAAGCCATCCTTGCTTGAGCTTCAGATAAACGAATAATTGCTTCTAGATATCTGGGAGTGATTGCGATTGCAGCAGAGGAATCTGATTCTTTTCTTAATCCTAGGTAATATTCTTCTATTCTTTCCAGTGCTTCATCTGTAAGTGAAGGTTGAAGGGTTTGCTTGGAATAGCTGATGTATTTACGAAGAAGATCCATCGGGATCACAGGTTCTGTTACCTCAATTACATGTCCTCTACGTAATTCAAGAATATGTCTAGCCATCTTTTTATCAATTTCAGGATTGGGTTCATCTCTGATTACGAAAATTAAATCGAATCTGGAAAGGATTGTTGCAGGAAGATTAATATTGTCTGCTGGGGGACGCGAATCTTCATATCTCCCAAAACGTGGATTAGCAGCTGCAATTATCGCTGTTCTTGCATTAAGTGTAGCTACAATACCAGCTTTTGCTATGCTAATAACTTGTTGTTCCATCGCTTCATGAATAGATGATCTATCTACTGGATTCATCTTATCAAATTCATCAATACAACAAACACCTCTATCTGCTAGCACTAATGCTCCCGCTTCTAAACCAAATTCTCCAGTTTCACTGTCTCTTATAACAGCTGCAGTTAACCCTGCTGCAGAACTAGCTTTTCCCGAGGTTAGTAATCCTCTTGGAGCTAGCATATTTACAAATATTAATAATTGACTTTTAGCTACTCCGGGATCCCCTATTAGAAGAATGTTTGACTCTCCTCTCTGTTTCATTCCATCAGGAGCAACTCTTGTAACACCACCAAAGAGGACAGTTGCTAACGCTTCTTTGATAATTTCCATTCCATAAATGGAAGGAGCAACAGATCGAATTATACGTCTGTGAATATTAAGATCCTGTGAAAGCTCTATAATTTGCTGTTCAGTTTCAGGATCAATATCAATTTCCATATATTCTTTTTGCAGCGATGATACAAAGTTGACTTCCAACCAGGGGTCAAATGTAGCTAGATCTGTTTTCTGTTGACCCTTTTTTCTTCGCATTCGTAAAATCCCTGAAACAGTAGCTCTATCTCCTGCTCTTACTTCATCCACTAAATCTCCAAGTAACCTTGCAGGAACGTTTCTAGGTATTTGTCCTGGAGGAAGAGTTTCAGGTTTCTCTTGAACAGTAACATTCTGATGATCTGTATATGTAGATTCCTCAGTAAGTAAATTAAAAGGACCCTTCTTCCCACAATTAGGATTAACACATCTCGAAGGTTCTTTGTAAATACCACCCTCTTGATTTATGTATAATACTTCACCACAATGTGCACATTGAAAGACACCTTGGACAAGCAGAGGTTTAACAACACTCTGACGAATAATTATACCTTCGATTGATATTAAATTACCAAGATGAACTGAACGTAATTGTCTTAAATCAATCATATCGGGTATATTTGAGAAACGAGCATGAAATATCTCATCGCTAGCTGCATACATGGGGTCCTCAATTTTCATTACTTCGAACAAAGCGTCGTCAGCAGCTTTCATGGTTTCTTCAGGATTCTCTCTAAGTAACCGAGCAGACTCTGGATCATATCTCAATAAATCATCATAATTAACGATAAGAGAAGTAAGACCTTCGAGAGACATTTTTTGGGCTTGTTCTACATAGATATGTCTACCTGATTCGTCCTGATATCCTTGGTAGAATTCTCTAAAACGTTCATTAGGAGATGATTGCATGTCAATGTGCATTTTATCTTACCTTGATACTATACATTCCTTTTTTAAATTGCAGTAATAAGTGTTACTTACTATTAGTTTTCAATAGATGAATAGATTTGTTAGTATAAAAACTACTAAATAAATTAAGTAATAGTACTCTTAAGTAAAGAAGTGAATATCATGGTAAATACTTTAACACATTTCGCTTTAGAGGGTCTAATTGTATGGTTATTATTATCAAAGAAGAATAAATCCTATTATAAAGAACATAGATGGGAATTCATTTTAATCAATCTTTTTGCAGTATTCTCTGATTTGGATATTTTGTTTGGTTATCATCGAACGGCAACTCATAGTTTGATAATACCAATATTTGTTTTATTGAGTATGATTATTGCTGGGAAGTTTACCAATGAGATTGACAACCCTGAATCTCCATCAAAAAGACTCTCCCGTTTTCTAAAACTTGCTTCAATTATGTGGATCCTACATATCTTCCTTGATCTAAGCTGGGGACCTATACAGCTATTTTGGCCAATTGATACAAATCTGTATGACCTTATAGTTACTCTCCGATTCGAAAACAAACCATGGTTATTCTTTCCTTTATCTTTTGTTGGATTAATTCCAAATTGGTCAATCTATTCAGCAACAGAAGGACAAGGAATATTCTTAACAAATTTAAGCCAACAAGAAAGGGAAGCAATATATGGTCAATATTTCAATTATACTATCGAACAGATAACACTTCATATTATGATTTTTGTAGTATGGATTGTAATAATTTTTCTTCCAGTTTTTGTTAGAAGAAATAAGAAAAAAACAGAGAAAAAGGAAAGAAAATTTCATTACTATTGGCAGATTTTCTGGAATAGATTAAAACGACAATTAACGCTTTTGGGACTTTTTATTATTTTTCTAGGACTGCTACTTGGACCCTCTATTGGAAAACAGAGATTAATAACATATAATATTGATGCTGAATATAGAAATTCATTGACGCTTTTTGATCCAACTCTAGGTATTACTCTTACACATAAACCGATGACTTCAACAGAAATAATCTATGAAAGCCAAATCGGAATTGTAACTTATAGTACTTCAGTAATGCTAACTCCTAACGACACGTTTGTTGAATTCTTTGATAATTTTGATAACTTAACGCTTAACTATTATGATGGAAATATCACTTACCCTCATTTGATTTCAGAATACATTAATGAAGTTGATAAGGTGAAGGCAAGAAGCTATTATCATACAAGACTTATTGGTAACGAAAATTCAGATGGATTAACTATAACACTTAATGAAACTGAAACGGAGACTTCCATCTATTTTATTTCAGTTATAGACGAATGGAATACCTCTGAATCTTTTGTCTATGATGTAAGCTGTACTTTGAACTACCTGATTGATAGAAAACAAGCACAGATTGAAGGTGGAATACTAGATGGTTTTGGTTTACTTTTGATTGTTGTTGATCAGATATTGTTTACCGGAATAGGTGAGAAGAAAAAGTCAAATGGAGAAGAAACTAACTAATTAATCTCGATGTTAATTCTACTAAATCGCTATTTCGATCCAATTCTTCCATTGAAACATTAGGAAGCGAGATCACATCATCAACAAAGGAGACTCTTCTATAGGTCTTAGCGTATATTACACGAAGGTTTGATAATCTATTAATTATTGGTAGTGGATTTCTACCAGTTGTTCTCTCAAGATCACTAATTAAATATACAATCTTATCTTTTGAGGAATTCTGCATTAACTGCTGTTTAGCTAAAGATAATGCTTCCTCAAGATTCGTTTTTCCTCCACTTTCTATATTCAAAATTAGTTCAACTATAGATTCAGGACGTATCCTTTCATTCATAGCTTTTAGGATGTGTGCAGAAGAGTCAAAATCTATTATTGCAAAATTGTCTTTCTTAACAGAGAGAGATAAAACAGAAGCTAATAGAACAATCTGGTGAATCAGCTGCAAAACGCTCAAACTCTTATCAATACAGATTACCATGCTTCTTTTTCTCTTCGTAGGTTCTTTTACCACAATGCTCTCATAATCAGGAATGGTTTTCCCTGTACTCAGCATTTTTTCGATTGTCATTTCAGTTTCCCAAGTATCTCCTGGTTGATATGAAACGTATTTAGAAACAGAAGCTGAAATACCTCTACGATATATTGATTTAGCTTTTTCAGTAATAAATGGAATAAGTTTATCTAGCATCATCTTCCTTAACTGGAAATTAAGGTGCTTCTTTGTCCTGGAATATAGTTGTATTAGTTCTTCTCCCTCAAGTTGATCCATTATTATGTCTGTCAAATCCATCTGATTAAGTAATCTTGCTGCAATAAGTGGATAGTTAGTTGCAATAAGCTTTAAACCCTCTAAATTGCTCTCTTCAGCTGCTTGTTCAGCTAACTCAACTATTCTTGTAACATCTTCTTGCTGTTTTCCTAATTCTAATTGAATCTCAGTAATAAGCATTTGACTAGAATGTTTTGATGGATAGGCTGGAAATGGTTCATCTCCAATGAAAATAGATTCAGGATCACCATCTACTCTTTTTTTCGTATAATTCTTTCGTCTTCATAATTAGCTAGCATTTTCGAAATAATTTCTTCTATAATTTGAATTTCAGTTTTCTTCGTAGTTGTTTTACATCTGATTTTACGAGAATGGACAGCAATAGCTCTCTCCAGAAGCTCTTCTTCTTTGATCTTTTCTCCCTCTTTGAAGAGTTCTACGAGTTGAATTGCACCTCTTACTGTAGAGCTTATTTCAAGTTCAGGATGATTTAAAGTTGCCTGAACAATAGCACAAGAGATCTCAGTAAGTAAATTGTCCTCATAATTTGTTCTTAATTTTGTTATTTCTATCATCTCATCTAGGGATTGATGTGAAACATGAATCCAAATACATCTATCATAGAATGCTTTAGGTAAAGGATTCGTAGCTACTGTATCTTGTGGATTGTATGTGAAAATTGTCAAGAAATTCTCTTTAGCAACAATTTCTCCTAACTGAGGTATCGTTATTAGTCTTTCATCTAGAGCTGTCAAAACTGCATTAATTGTCTCTGAAGGAGCTCTATTGACCTCGTTATAGAAAAAGATTCCTCCCTCTTCCATTGCTTGTGTTAAAGGACCAGGAATGAATGTTTCTCTTGAGAATCCTTTCTCTAAAACTAAAGGTGGATCATACCAACCTTTTAGCTTAATTGAAGTTAAGCTATCATCACCATCAACTCGTACAAAAGGGAGTTCAAGGCTTTGAGATAAGGCATTAGCCATCTCAGTTTTTCCAGTACCAACAGGTCCTTCAATAATGATTGGTAATCCTTTTTTTACTGCACGAATCATTAATTGAATTTCTTTCGTACGACCTACAATCATTTTACTTACTTTGTCAAACACATCTGATGATGGATTAGTTGTAACAGACATCAAATAATGAAGAACTTCCAAAATTAAAACTCTTATCATTGGTAATTGAATTGAAAATAAATTGATCTGTATATTTGAAATACAGAAAAATGAAAATGAGGTTTATTTGATTTTGTGGAAACAGTTCCTCTCAACGAATAGATCAATTTCTTTATTCTCTTTTATTTCAAACGTCACAGGAGTTTTGCTACCGAAATTATAAATGTAGAATTTATTATCAGTTAATTTATCATCTTCAGGAATAAGTGGAATTTTGGAGATTGTTTCACCAAATTTTGTCTCGCCAAATAGTACTCCGTTTTCAACATAAATCTTTATCTTGTTTAATCCTTTATAATTCGCATATTCTCCAGAAAGCAGTTCCATTTTGGTTTGTATTTGAAAGTATGGTATAGTTTCTTCAGGATTCTTTCCCATTAACATACTTAGAATAGCTTGACCGATTAAACCTCCAGGAAGGTTACCAACATTTGCTGCTGTTACAACTCCTAAGTTAAGGTCAGGGATGAGAGCAAAATAAGCACTAGACATTCCTGTTGAACCTCCGTGAGCAATTAGCTTCTTACCAAGAAAATCTTCTGCTATTTCTAATCCAAAAGCATATCCCTCCCGTCCAAAGAATCCTCGAGGAGTTTCTATTTGAGTTGAGAACATCTTTTCGATTGATTCTTCACTGACAATTTGTTTATCCTCAAATTTTCCTTTATTCAGTAACATAAAGAGGAAATTGGTGAATTCATTAGTTGAACTCAATAATCCGCCAGCTGCATAAATAAACTGATCAAATGGATGACTTTTTACAATAGGTTTATCTTTTTCTTGGATGTAAGCAGTCATTCTATCTTTTTCTTTCTCAAATTTATCTTTCAAAAATGTTGATCTAGACATTTTGAGGGGTTTTAGGATGTTTTCATCAATATAATCTTCAAAGGCCAAACCACTAATTTTCTCTATTATCTCACCAAGCAAAGTAAATCCTGAATTGAAATAGAAATACCTTTTTCCTGGTTCGTCAACAACCTCTTCCTGTGCTCCATTGATAAAAAGGTACATGTCTTCTTTTGTCGCATAAGGAACCCAGGTTTCGTCTAATGGAGCATGTCTTAGTATCAAAACAGTTGCTGAACCTAAATTTGGTATTCCCGAAGAATGAGACATAAGGTGACGTATTAGAACTGGTTTATCTTCAATACCTATCTTAAAGAGTATGTGCTTCTTTACTGGATCATCAATAGATAATAATCCTTTTTCAGCAAGTTGCATTATTGCCATACAAGTTAAAACCTTTGTACAAGAACCAATACCAAAAAGAGTATCTGATGTAACAGGTTGATTTTTGGCAAGATTTTTTACACCAAAATTCTTCGAATAGATTATTTCCTGGTCCTTAACAACCGCAACACTTAAACCTGGGATTTTATTTTTTTGCATTAGCAAAGCAATTTGCTGTTCAATTTTCTCCCATGGTTCTTTATTATTTATCTCACTCGCGTTCATCTTAACCATCTGCTAAAGTTTAAGAAACATTTTCAAAGTAAGTTTATTTAGCTTTCCGAATGTAGCTGTTCAAACTAATATAGATAAAAGATAAGAAAAATAGAAAAGGAGGAGTAGTTATTTTTCAGGTTCTGCTCCAGCTTCTTGTAGGATCTTTTTCTCAGGTTTAACAAATAGGATGATAACTAGTCCGATTAACATAATCACACCAACAACTGCAATAGCTAGGGCGTATGATACTTTCAGACCAACGATAGTAGATAACGCAATCATGGCTCCCCAGATGATAGGACCTATTGATGCTGATACTTTCCCACTAAGTTTTGAGAAACCGAAATATTCACCAAATTTTTCCTTAGGAGCAAGTTCAATGATCATATATCTTTGAGCCACCCATGTACCACCCATTGCAGGACCAGCAAGAATACCCATCAGAAGTACCATAATGAATGGAAATGTTATTCCTACTCCTACTTCACCTCCTAAGAATTCAGGTGTTTCTACTACAGGCCAAGCAGTAATTGCAATAATTGAGATTATTAAGGCTGCAGCCCATAGAGCACAAACTAATATGAACGATGCTTTTGCACCTTTTTTATCTGCAAATAATCCTACTGGAAAAGTAAAGATAACTGCAGAGATAGTAGCAATTATAATGAAATACTGTGAGAATGTATAAGACATCCCCATACCATCGGTAACTATCAATATCATTTTGATAACCACAATGTTAGCAACTTCAACTATCAAAAAGTATCCAATAATAAATTTGAACATCTCTTTGTGTCCTCTAATATCTTTAAAAGTAGCAGCAAGTTGAGAAAATGATTTCTTAATTAGTTGCCCTATTGGAGGAGTCTTGCTCTTCTTCTTTCTTTCCTTAACCCATAGGAAGGGTATTGCAAATACTAAGAAAATAGCCATCGCAATAACAAAAGTTTCCCAACGTTCTAGATACCCCAGTTCAATTGGTCCTGCATCTGGATTGCTATTTGGTGATCCCCAAAACAGTCCAAATCCAAGGGTTCCTTGAAGTATCATCATAACGAGTATTCCAATAATAGTACCAAAGTAACCAAAAGCTACTCCAAATCCACCTACTTTTCCAGCATCCTTAGGTGCAGCTATAAACGGTAACATTGGATCATAGAAACCTAAACTCCATTGATAAGCCATATTTGCAATAACATAAAGGAGTAAGACTAGCCATAAACTGTGTGAAAGACCAAGTAAACTAGCAAAGATCAGGATAATTCCTGTAAGTATAATAACAAAAGGTTTCCTTCGTCCAACTGTATCACTTAAAGCACCAACAATTGGCATACCAATTGCAATAACAATTTGCATAACCATGATAACAGTATCGTACATGATTTCAGCTCGGGTATATGATAGACCTTGTTGTTGCCCAATAATCAGAATATACTGATTTATTATGAGAGAAACAATAACCATTGAATAAACAGTATTAGCAAGGTCATAGAGTGACCAGATTAGAACGTTCTTTTTAGAGGTTTTTGTTTCTAATTCCACTTCTTCTTCTTCAAAAACTTCTGACATAAGGAAGGAAATTGATTAGTTATTTAAAAAATTATTTCCATAAATTAAGCATAGAATAAAACTAGAACTCCCAATATACCTTTTGAGCCTTTTTTACCTGACTTAAAATGCTTTTTGTGTAATCAGTTGCAGTATAATCTTCGAGTTTGTCTATAATTGCTGGTTTGTATCCTAATAATCCTTTAATGAATTTCTTGCTAACTTCTTTTAGTTGATCCTTTTTATATCCCCCTTCCAAGGTGCAGCATATTTTGCCATCACAATGATCCTTAGCTAACTCATTAAGTAGATAACCAGCTCCAAAGAATGCAGAAGAATCAAGATTTAGGATACCAACAGGATCGCCCCCTAAGGCATCGAATCCAGCAGAAACTAAGATTATTTCAGGTTGATATTGATTAATGATACCAGATGCAAACTGTAAAGCATGTAACCAGTCTAAGCTTTGAGTTCCTGGTAGCAATGGAATATTTATATTATAACCTAAACCGTCCACAATCCCCACTTCTGTAGGATAACCAGAACCAGGATAAGCATACATAGGATGTGCATGAAGTGAAACATAGAGGACATCTTTTCTATGATAAAAGATGTGAGAAGTTCCGTTTCCAAAATGATGATCAATATCAATTATCAGAATTTTTTTGTAATTTTTCTCATTGATTAACCATTCTGCAGCAATTGCAATATTGTTAAAAAAACAAAATCCTCCAGCAGAGTTAGATTCTGCATGATGGCCAGGGGGACGAACAACTGCAAAGCTCTTCTTAGCTTGATTTTCAGCTACAAGTCTAGCTGCTTGCTTTGTTGCACCAGCAGCTAATTTAGCAAGATCAAAAGTATGTTCATTAAGTGTAGTATCTATCGTAATCATCCCTCCTCCTGCTCCTGAAATAGCCTGTATTGTGCTGAGTAAATCAGGAACATGAACTGCAAGAATATCCTCATCGTCTATTGTTTCAGCTTGATGAATGGAGATTTGCTCTTTCACTTCATTTTGAAGCTCTTTAATCCCTTGCATTATAAAATCAACTCTATCCGGTGATTCAGGATGAGCTCTATCCATCTCATGTTTGTGGAATAATTCTGAATAAATAACTGCCAGATCAACCATTCAAAGGATAGTTGTTATTACATAACTTAAGTTTTCTGTGCAACCTATGAACAAATCGTGAAATTTATAAATAATTGTAATTAAATAGCTCCATACAGATTAAATAAGTAGTTTTCAATGACAACAAAATCAGAAGACCGTATGTGCAAACTCACTTGCCAATCTTTTTTATGCAATAAGAGAATGTTGAGAGTTGTCAATAATAACGGGAAGAAATCATTTTTCTGTAAAATGGATGATGTAGAGTGTCTAGGGTATATGTGTAATTATGCTGAATGCAGAGAAAGAAAACTAAACGATTCTGGAAATTGTTTTAAACCTGTTAAGACTCAACAACAATCTCAGGTGAAACGACCAAAACAACCCTCATATCAATCCGATTATATGACACCTAATGACCTTGATGAGAAATTTAGGAAGAAACTATCACGTAAATACAAATAATTGTTTCCCATATCACTAAATTTTAAATATCTTGTATGAGAGTAGACAGATAAGGAATCATGAGCTGATAAATATGTATACAAATCCATCTGGTCCGACAGAAAAAAAATTGTTCTCATTTGGTATTCCAACACTGGATGAAATTCTTGGAGGAGGGGTGCAAGCTGGATCAAACGTTTTAATAGAAGACGAAATAGGTGCAGAAGCCGATCCATTCATTCTGCAGTTTCTTGCAGAAGGATTGAAAGCTGGAGAATATGGTTATATCTTCTCTACTGAACATCCTTATGAGTATTATAATGAAATGATGACAGGTATTGGAATAAATCCTGATATGTTAGAAGCAACTGGAAGATTAAAATTCATAGATGCTTTCAGTAATCCTTTCGGGTATACTGATGTAAAAACAACGCACGAACATGCTGTTCTTAATTTGAATCAACCAAGAGAGATTAACGAAACTATCAGAAGATCTTTTCTGCATGTTCAAAATCAAGCTATTTTGAAACGAGGTATAGTGCTGTCTTTATCATCTATTATATATGCTGCTGACGATAGTAAGAAAGTAATCTTTTCTTTTCTACAAAACAGGCTTGCAGCTAATAAACGAGAAGGAGCTGTTACTTTGTTCTCACTTCATCAAGATGCACATGATCCAATACTAGTTAGAGCTATAGAGCATAATTGTGATGTTACAATTAGAGTATCAAAATCCGAGACCAAAGCAGAGAGACCAATTACTGAAGCTAGAGTAATAAATGTAAAAGGAAAACCGGAATTGACAGGAGAACCTGTGCTTTTTGAATTCATTAGTGGAAAGATAATTCCTTACTATGAAGAAGAAGCATTCTAGTTTTCTTCTGAATTCTTTTTCTATATTATTTTCGTTATTAACCTTACTTAAAGCAATCTAGATAA
>JAGLTB010000083.1 GCA_023270155.1 Candidatus Heimdallarchaeota archaeon
TTTGAAAATAGTTCTAGAGGATTTCTTTTCCCATTCTTTAGCAAAATCACCACTTTCAATATTTTCCAAAATATCCCTCATTATTTTCTTTAAAGGGAGCTTGATATACTTAATTCCTCTGCTCATTGCACCATATTGACTTGTTTGAGAATGAAATTCAACTTGTTTTACCAAACCAATCTGTGCCATTTTCTTATAGGTATAACTCATCTCCTCGGACATGAACATTTCAACTAGAACAGCTTCAAGAGGATAACCTGCGTCTACAAGAGTATAGATACTGCTTAATAAAACACGACCAAAGGCAGGACCAAATCCTTGTTCATTGAAGAGATCAAGAACAGCTTCTTGTTTGAAAGTAATGTCAATAACACCTTTCTTTAGGGTACCGATTCCTTTACAAAGAGCTAAAAGAATTTCTTTAGCGTTCCCGGATGCATCATTTTCAACATGTATAAAACTGAAAAAACCTTCCTTGCTAAGAAAGCGTTCTCTTACTCCTGCACCTATCATTCTGGGAGCTATTAGAAGTATATCATGATTACTAGAGGGGGTACATAGATTAAATCCTATATTATAACCGCTTGCAAAAACAATTGCTCCTTTATCTTTGAGATTGGAAAGAATTTGATTTTCATAAATGCCCTTCATAATCTCATCTGGAATTAATAAGAAAACAACATCAGATAATTTAACAGCTTCAGCTATTGGGAAAACTTCAAATCCGTCTTCCTTAGCTCTTCTTGCATATTCATCTTTTTTGTTTCCAATAATAATCTTTAATCCAGAATCTTTCAAATTGAGAGCTTGAGCTTTCCCTTGATTCCCATATCCAATAATCCCAATTGTTAATCCTTTTAGATGATTTAAGTCTGCATCCTTTTCGATAAAGACATTCTCAACCATGAATAATGAAAGTCATAAGCCAATAATAATTATTGTGGTTTTTATACCGTTTTTTAGATGGATTTGTGATAGTATGAGTATGACTATTGCAAAGAAGAGTAGAGGACTACTCAAAAATATAACAATAGTAATCACCGGGGCATCGTCAGGGATAGGTAAGTCTCTATCTTTGGCATTAGCCCCTTTTAAACCAAATCTAGTTATAGTAGCAAGACGAGAAAAGAAACTTCAACAAACAGCATATCAACTAAAAAAACAGAAAGTAAAACACGTTTCGATTGTCGGAGATGTACGCAATAGAGAAGATAGAGAAAATATAATAGAAAAAACTTTGAATACATTTGGTAGGATAGATGTGTTAGTTAATAATGCTGGTTTAGGAAAAGCAAGTTTATTCTTAGAACAACCAGAACAGGAAATAGATGAGTTAATCGAAACTAACATTTTATCACTAATAAAATTGACACACAGTGTTTTACCAATAATGAAAGAACAAGGTGAGGGACAAATCATAAATCTTTCATCAACATTAGCTCTTTTACCAACATATCCTTTCGCTGTTTATTGTGCAACAAAATCCGCAGTAAAGACATTTAGTGATTGCATTAGAGAAGAAGTTAGAGAGTATGGTATAAGAGTTTCAACAGTTTTACCAGGACCATACAATACTGAATTTAACCAAGTTGCCAATATTGGTAGATCGGATTTCAAAGGTTATGCTGTTGAGAAACTAGTTAAGAAAATTATCAAGTTAATTTTGAAACCTAAAGATAATTTGATACAACCATGGCAATTTATTCCAGTTGCGTGGGTAGCAAAGATCTCTAATAGCTTCAAGAAAAAAGTAACATCTTCAATTGCTGAATCAATATTAAATGCAAAGATAAAGACTTCATTAGAACCTGAAACTAAAGTGGAGAAAAAAGAGGAAATTAAAGTTTTAGCTCATTAGACATTTCAATACAGCCATAACTGTGTGAAGTCTATTTTCAGCTTCATCAAAAACGACACTATGTTCACTCTCAAAGACTTCTTCAGTAGCCTCTTTGTGTTTATACGGCAAACAATGCATGAATATATAATCTGCTTTTGCATTTGAACAGAGCTCTTCAGTAACTACATAGTTCTTGAAAGCTTCTAGTTTTTCTTTCTCTTTGTCTTCTTCACCCATAGATACGAACGTATCAGTTACAACTATATCCGCATCAGTTACTGCTGCAGGAGAATCATTTGTTATGATAATCTTTGCACCGGTATCCTCTGCATAATCTTTAGCCAATGCTACGATATCATTAGGTGGTTCATATCCTTTTGGTGTAGCAACAGACATATGCAGACCCATCTTTGCACAACCAATCAGCAAGGAATTACAGACATTGTTACCATCACCAACCCAAGCTAGTTTCAATCCTGCTAATTTTCCTTTATGTTCTTCAATTGTTAATAAGTCAGCTAATATTTGAAGCGGGTGATATTTATCAGAGAGAGCATTAATTATAGGAATTGTAGAGTATTTTGCTAACTCCTCAACATCTTCATGTGCAAAAACTCTTGCTAACACTCCATCAACCATTCTAGACAGAACTCTAGATGTGTCTTTGACTGTTTCCCCAGCTCCAAGTTGAATATCAGAAGCTCCTAAGAAGAGTGCATGTCCACCAAGATAGTACATAGCAACCTCTGTGGAAACTCTAGTACGGGTTGAAGGTTTTTGAAAAATCATTCCAAGAGTTAAACCTGAAAGAGGTTTGTCTCGCTTGTAAGCTTTGAAACTAGCTTTCAATCGTTTTGATTCTTCAAGAAGATGTCGAATTTCTTCTGCTGTATAATCACTTAAGGAAAGAAGAGATCTACCTTTTAGTTTCATTTATTTCACAATCCAAAAATCGAAAAGAGATTTAAAAAATGTTCGATATGAATTTGAGCTTGTTCAATATCAATAATTTTGAGAAAAACCAAGTTTTAAAAGAAAAGTAGTGGAATAAGATTCTGATAAGAATGGTAAGTTATAAACGACTTGGAATATCAACAGTAACTGGTGCAATACTGGGTGTTTTCTGCATACTTGGAGCTGTGCAACGAATTCCTGGAAATTTCAGTGCAAATCTTGCATATTTAATGGGCATTTGGGCAATGAGAGTTATACTGGGTATTGTTATTGGTTTAGCTGGAGACATAGTTATTTTTAAAGGAGAAACATGGCAAAATTGGGTTAATGCAGTGATTCGAGGTATAATATTTAGTTCAATTTTTTCAGTAGCAATATTACTAATAGATCCTTTCAGGGATTATGCGACTTTTGCTGCGGGAATTGCATATGGACCAATAATAGACTTAATAACAACTTTCATTATTTTCCTCATTCAGAAGAAGAAAAAGGATTAAGAAGGTTAGAAGAAGTACTCAATCATTGATTTTGTTGAGTTTTTTGCTATTATAGTGAAACCATTTATTTAGGTTAAATTAGTCCTCCAATAAGATAAGCTATAGTACCAATTTGCATTATCAAGAATATGAGCTTCCTAAGTTTTAAGGCATTTTCCTTTGTTTGATTTTTAAACAAAGATATTGATAAATAGATATAACCAACTATTGGGATGCATATTAGTGCAAGAAAGACATAATCTAAATAGAATCTAGAGTCAATGAAAACGTAAAATGGCAGTGGATCTAACACAACAATGACAAAATAAGCAAGAATTGATATTTTTGCGGCTTTTTGGGTTCCGAATTTATTTGGAATTGTATTTACATTTAGTACTTTATCTCCTTCGATGTCAGCAATATCAAACATGATTTCTGAACCTAAACCTATGATAAAACCCATGATAGCGAAATAAATTACGATAGGTTCAAGAAATGAATCAGTTATCAGTGAACCGAACAAGATTGTTGCTGAATAACCATATGCAATTAAAAGGTTTTTAAAAAGTATAATTTTTTTCAATACAAGACTGTACAAATAAAAAATTGGGAAATTTATAAGAGCAAAGATCATTGCTATAGGATTCAAGAAAATTGATAAAATGACTACAATAATCGAGAATAATATCGCGGTATAAAGAGCAGTTTTTCGAGATATTAAACCTAATACTATTGGACGATCTTTTCTCTGGTTTTCTCCATCAATTTTAAAATCGATATAATCGTTGATTGCAAACGAACCTGCTACAGAGAAGAAGATAATTAAGAATGCAATTAGAAATTCCCATTGAAAACCTGTTAAATCCTCAGCTAAAATTCCTGAAACAAATAGTCCAATAGTTGCAAACAAGCATAATTCCACGCGAATCAACTTAAAAAAACCCTTCAAAATGCTTAGCACATTATTAAAAGTCTAAAGAATGATTTTAAGTATAATTATCATCAACTTGATAATTGTGCTGTTATTCACTAATGAGCTTGTTTTCTTCTAATTTCATTCTGAGGAAGCTTGAGTTCATTCATCAATTATAAATTGTCAAATTGATAAAAAAAAATGAAAGAAAAAGATTAGAAGAACGTTGGTTCACCTTCAAATTCTCTTTTTGGAGGTTCCATCTTCATAGTTTCTTCAGCAGATAGAATTTCTATCAACTCATACTTGGAAGTACCCATGCCCATCTTTTCAGCAAAGACAACGGTTTCATAGGGATCTTTGTAAGGACCATGAACACGAGTGAAGGGATGAAGGTCTTCGTCTGGATTGAGGTTGACGTGTTTGTTATAGGGAGGAATGTTTTTTTCAATCAATCCTTCTTTTTTGATGAGATCCAATGTGGCGGTTTCAACAGCAACAATGTCTTTACTACCAACAACACCAATGTCATTAACGATAGAAGGCTGTCCACAGCCTAAACAATCACAATATGTCGTTATCCACATTAGAAAATTTAAATACATTACTTTTTCTGGTTTGAATGTTTTTAGCACCTCATTTGTTGCAATTGCCATCATCTCATTAAAAGCCGAATAACTTTCTCTTGGAAGTTTTATTACACCTGCTCCATGATCCATCTCTAGACATGTTCGACATTGTCTACAATCATGGTAATTTCTTCTAAATTCATTTTTTTCTTCATTATAACTTAATGCACCATAGGGACAAACTTCCACCAGTTTTTTCGCAAGTTCTGGAGAACCTTTTTCTTTATCCCAATATTCATCTACATGACTCGCGCCATGAATCTTTCTCCATCGGGTAGGTCCTGAATATGCTCCAAGTGCTAGATTCTTGATAGCTCCTCCATATCCGCAAGATCCATGTCCTTTTGCATGAGATAAGTCAATCAAAACATCTGCGTCCTTGAGTGCACCAGCAAGGTCTAGAGTGTCTATTCCTCTATAATTCACCTCAACCGGTGTGGTATAACCATCTTTTACGCCAGCAATGGGTATTATAGGGCATCCGCATGTTTCTTGAGTATAGCCTCTACTTACTGCATTATATACTGCAGTAGGATTGTCTGTTACAAATGGATATCCTCCTTTTTTCTTTACAGCTTCAACTAATCTTCTAACAAAAAAGACAGGTATGGTTTGATATCCATCATTAAATCCAAGATGCATCTTAATAGCTACTTTGTCCTTTTTCTCTATAGTTATCTGCTCTAGTAATAACTCAACAATCTTATCAAACTTTGCAGCAAAGGAAGCAAATCTTGATGCTTTTCCATGCTGAACAGAACCAAAATATACTTTAGCTTTATCCGAACTCATGATTTGCTTAAACTTCAAGCTCTTAATAAAAGATTCGGATAAAGTTCTTGTTTTAACGAGTATTATTTTATAAGTAAAAGAATCTAATATTATATTATGCAGAATGATTCCTGGATAAAAGATAAGACTTGCTTAATAACTGGAGCAAATACTGGAATAGGGAAAGAAACAACAAGGCAAATCGCTGATATGGGAGCTAAAGTAACAATGGTTTGTCGCAACCAAGAAAAAGGCGAAAAAGCTCAACAAGAAATCATTCAAACAACAAACAACAAAAATGTTGAATTTTTGCTCTGTGATCTAGCGTCATTGAATGATGTGAAACGCTTTTCTGAAGAATTTCTTACAAACCATTCTAATTTACATGTCCTGATTAACAATGCTGGTGTCTTTAGTATGAAAAGAACAACAACTTATGATGGATATGAAAGCACATTTGCAGTGAATTATTTGGCACATTTCTATCTAACTAGATTGCTTCTCCTTTTGTTAAAGAAGAGTTCCCACTCTAGGATAATTAATCTCTCATCTGATATTCACAAGTTCTACAAGATAAAACTGAAAGATCCTATGTTGGAAAAAAAATATAATGGGCAACAAGCTTACAGCAATTCCAAAACAGCGATGATTCTTTTTACCTATAAACTTGTGAGAGAACTGAAGGAATCAGAAGTAACTGTCAATGCAGTAAATCCAGGTCATGTTGAAACACAAATGACAACAGTTGGTCTACCAAAATGGTTTACAAAGGTTAGAGATTCAATAGTAAGACATCAAACCCCTGAAGAAGGAGCAAGAACCTCTTCTTATGTGGCTTCTTCAGATGATTTAAGAAACATAACTGGGAAGTATTTTTACAATTGTGAGGAGAGAAGATCTGGCAAAATTACATATGATATAACTAAACAAGATTTTCTTTGGGATTTGAGTGAGCGATTAATAGAAAGAATTATTGGAAAAGAAAACTAATAAACGTTCATATTGAAAAAACACAAACAAGCAGGTTTTATAAAATGCCCAAACCCTACAGTGTGATTACTGAAGAGATCAAAGATGCGTTAAAAGGAAAGGTAGGAGAAGAAAGAGCTAGAGAAATTAAGCGTTTGTTGAAAGAAATACATTGGGACGTTGGAGATTATAAGAGGCTTAAAGATAAATTAAGGCGTGAATTAGCCGAAATAGAGAAGATTGAACAAGCTAGAAAAGCTTCGAAAAGTCGTACAAAAACAAAAAAATCAACTCCTCAATTTTGTGTAGTTGGAGCAGTTAATAGTGGAAAAAGTACTTTAATAAACAATTTAGCAGGTACAGAAATTCCAGTTGAATCTTATCCTTTTACTACAGCTGAACCACAATATGGGGCATTAGAGTATGATGCGATTAACTTTCAGCTTGTAGAAATTCCTGCTATTTATGAAGGCGGTTGGAGTGGAGATAAATCGACTCTAGGTATGATTTATTCTACTGATTGTCTTATAATAATGGGTCGCTCTCTAGAAGATTTTGAGTTAGTTCTGAAAGAGTTAGCAGAACAGAATATAGACCTAATAGGAGATAGATTGAGTGATGGTTTTATCCAAACAATACCAAGAAAGATTCCAGCATTCTTAGTCTTTGATAAGGATACAACAATTTTACCTTCATCACATTTAAAGAAAATCTCATCAGATGAATTTGAAGAAATAAAACAGAATATGATTAAACTTACCAAACCTGTACGAATTTACACTATGAACTCATTCAACGAGATAGAAGAACAACCAATAGTATTCTACAAAGATCAGATTACAGTAAAAGAAGTTATTCAGAAAGTATACAGAGTGACAGAGGAAAGTTTCAAGGATGCGGTTCTACTAGAAGGAGGACCAAACGGTAGAAGAAAAAGAGTAGGAATAACTTACGAACTTTCTGATAAAGATGTTATACATTTAACTTTTCATAAATAAAAATAAGCGTGGAGTAAAATTACTCCAGATTAGAACCACAACTTTCACAGTAATCTTTGAGAACCCGATTGCGTAGTTCTTTCCACTTAGTCGAAGACCAAGGATTTCCACGAGAAGGCATGTAAAAGAAAACTAATTAAAGATATAAAAAGTAATGGAAAAAGTCCTAGTTTAGAATCTAGGAAAAAACAAAGAAGAGGAAACGCAACAAAAAACTTTTAATGGAAAGAAGAACAAAAAGGATAGAACAAAGATGCCCAGATAGCTTAGCAGGGAGAGCGCTGGACTGAAGATCCAGTTGTCGCGAGTTCAAGTCTCGTTTCAGATGCGCTCTGAAACAGTGAAAATCTCGCTCTGGGCTCCATTTTCCAATATTTCCATTTTTGTATAAGATGAAATTTCTCTCTAAAATCTGTTTAAAGGCATATTCAATACTATCTATTGAATTTTTGTCCTTCTCATAGAGTGAAAAATTCAAGTGTCTTGCTAGGAAGGAATTTGAAAAATGATTTCATATTGAAAGAAATTTGGTGCTATCATTCAATTAATCGACATCTAGATAAATTAGAAGAAGTTGAGGAATTAATTGAAAACTATCGGAAATATTCTGAATCAAAGATATTACTATACGAAATCTCAAAGAGATTCATTATTATCTTGGAGTTGCTTTCTGAAGAATCACAAAAGGTTTCGCTTAACAAAAAAGAATTATACTTAGGTATCTTTAATGACGGTTTCTATGAAATAAAAAGTTTTGTTAAGGGAAAAAGAAATTGGATATCTATTTATGAATCGAAAGGAAGATATAAAGAGTTTGGATTTAGCCTTCTCTCAATTCTAAAACAGAAAAAACAAACTTCCAAGAAAAATGTTGAATTGGATAGTTATTTAACAAGATGCATAGCAAAAATAAGAGAATTGGGTAATGAATGTCTTGATTTAATTCAAGTTTAAAATGGTTAATTTTCAAAATTAGCGGATTTTACTAGGTTAATTTTCGTGTTTCTCAAAATAAGAAATAAGACAATGACCCAAAAACAATATATTTGAAATTTGAGCAATTCAGTGGATTCTTCTACATTCTTTTCATACTCAAAAAGCTCAATCTGTGGATAAAGATCTTCTGCTTCTGATTTCCCGTCAAGCTTATAACTTCCTGTTCCTTCCCAGCTAGACCAGTAATTCCCTACTTCTTCAAATTTATGAAACCATTGGTTTTCCTTGCCTTCATCTATTGCTTGAGAAGATTCAAAGAAATCGTTTTCTATAAAATTATTATAGTAGATTCTATTCTTATCACAACCTTCACTAATATAGAAACCATAGTTTTTATTATTTATTATAAAGTTATAATTTATCAAACATCCATTTGTCTTTCTTAACAGAATTCCTGTATTACCGTTTTCTTTAGATGTGCAATTTAAGATTGAAGTTCCGCTACTATGATCTATGAAGAACCCATTAAAATCGTTTCCAGAACAACGATTATCATATAGTAAGCAAGAACCAGACAGTGAGACCTTAATTCCGTTTTTTTCATTATCTTTGCATATGTTCTCTGCAGCAATTGAGTGATTTGAGAAAACTAATACTATTCCAGATTGTCCATTACTGGAACATATGTTTTCTACAATGCTTGATTTGTATGATCCCCATAACTCAATCCCCCAATAATTGTTGTTTTCGCAAATGTTTCCATGGATGTTTGTTTCTTCTGAGTAAGAAATCCAGATTCCTTTTCCATTGGTCAATTCATTATTCAAACAAACATTTTCTACTATACTCGCAGTTCCTGGAGCAACGAACTCAATAAATATACTTGCATAAACTGCATCAATATAACAGTTGCGAACTACAAAGTGTTTTGTTGTAGATGAAATGTGGATTCCGAATTCTTCATCTGTTGTTATATTAAATCCTTCAATGATGTAAGGATTGTCTGCTGTTCCTAAACCCTCAAACACTGTGAATCCATCATCAGAATTGATGTAGATTGGATTATGGGATGTATAGTTTTTCTTTAATATCATAGATTCCAAGTTTAATGATGTTGAGTCTACTTCTGTTAGAATAGCAGAATTTGATAATAGAGAGATTTGACTTAAAATAAGTAGAAGCAAAATTGCTTTTATCAGACGTCTCATTAACTTCAATAAAATTACTGTATAAAAATATAAAAACAACAAAGAATTTGAATTTACCTCGTTTATAAGCCAATTTAAGGATGATATTATGACATAATTGAAGCGGACAAGTTATCTATTTCACGCCGTTGTATTGGTAACCCTAGTTATTGCACTTGTTGTACCTAAAGAATCAATTTGCACAAATGGAATCCATGCTAATGGAATCAATTCGGTTTCAACACTATCACAAAATATTATTTTTGATTACAATTCAACATACGTTGAAAAGATTTATTTTTTAGAATTTTCGAATATTGAATTGGGTGAAATCAATTATCTAGAACTCTATTTTTCTATAATTGGTGATTCTAGTGACAGTAATGGTTTAGAAATTTCGTTTGTTTTTAGTTTTACTGATGTAAAATTCATCATTGGACAATCTATCCAAGATAATCTTATTCATAATTTGACACAACACTTTACTTACTCTGGTTATTTATCAGAAACATTCTCTGCTTCGATCATTTGTAGCGGAAAAGCAGACATCAATCAATCCGGTTCCCTTTTGATACTTGATACAACTTCAATTCAATCCATAGATCCACCATCTATTAATGAAAAGGTAGCTCATATGCAAGCTATTCCAAACTGGATTAATTTTCAAGGAAGCTTGCATGAAGTAAAATCAGCAAGAACCGTTGCATATTTTAATAGCTTTAATTTATCAAGAGATTTGAATATAACATTATCTTTTGATACAAATCAATTCTCTGCACTGTTTAAATATGTTGAAATTAAATTGAATAACAGGACAATTGTAACAAAAAGTTTTTTTTCAGGAAAAACAAATCTCCTCTCTTTTTTCATTCCATCTGAAGAAGGTTTGAATTGTCTTTCCTTTAATTTTTCAATAGAATATTCCATTAATAGAATTGAAATTTCGAAAATAACCATAATAGCTAGAGAATCTACTTTTGAAGAGAACCTTTCTGAAGATGTTTTTACCTTTACACAATGGGAAGGTAGTGGATTAGATTATGTTTTTAATATATCTAGACTTAAATCCAGTGAAGATTTATCAGATCAAATATTGCGTATTTTTCTGGGTTTTAAATATAATGGAACAAAATTTCTGTTTGGGATTAATTATGAGATTATTTCAGGAACGAGAATAATATATGAAGGTCAAATCTCTTATTTCCAACAGCTTGGATTTTCTGAAGGCATTATTATTAATGCCTATACTACAACTTATCATGAAAGTCTGATGATGAGGATATTTGGTTCCGCAGAAGGCTCAGGAACCTTTTATTTGTTAAATTCTAGCAATGTAATTACTAAGCCAATACCCGTTGTTTCAGAGCAACTAATTGAAAGGATGTTTCTTGCAGAAGGTAATTTTTCCATACCGAGTATTGGGTATAAGCTTCTCAATTTTTATGATGTATTCAGAATAGATAGTTCTCTAGCTTCTAAGACATTTCATATATCAATTCTGTTTGATTATTCAGTAGGAAATATTGACGATTTTGATAGAATTTGTTTCTTATTGGAAATTAATAATGAACAGATCCTATCCACATGTATTTATGATTTACAATCTATTAACATTACAGAATATGCAGACTTAAGTAAGCAATACAATGAAGTATCGCTTTATTTCTATATTTACAGCAAAGGTGCTGCTGTTTCAATAAACAATCTTCGTTATAGTATAGTGCACACTTTAAAAGAAGAAGAAAATCCTGGCTTTAATCCCTCAAAATCACTTTTTGGTGTAGATTGGTTGTTTGCTTTATATGGTTTATTGGTTCTACAATTAGTTAGAGGTACATTGAATCAGAAAAAAAAGAAAAGGAAAAAAACAGAAGAAATTGAACAAGAAAAACATGAAGAGAGCCACTATAGTAAGAAAGAAGGGATTGTACTATATATCATAATGGTATCAGTAGCGGTGGCTGTTACATTCATTATTATTTTTAGTTTGCTTCCTTTTCTAAATGAGAAATATTGGTTTGTTATTACAGTATCCACTCTTTTTGGTACATATGTTGCATCCTATACAGAATTTATAGATTTGCGAAGGTTTACGATAGAAGGCATAAGAGTGAAAATGAAAAAAACAATTTCAGAAAATAGTTCTATAAAAGAATTTGTTAAGAAAATCTATCATCTGATAGTCCCTTCCGTCAATAAAATTAGAAGATCAGTGATAATTGTTGTTGTTTTTATCTGTGCGTTATTGAATATCAGATTCTTACTAACACTTGCAAGGGAAATCGAATTAGTTTTGCTATCACCAAGTTTCAAATCCTTTTTCTTTGAAGACGTTTGGTCAGGATATTACTTTGTTTTCGCTCTTTCAGCTCTTTCAGCTATTGTCTTATTTTTTATGCTGCAACTAGCTTGGAATTTCACTTTTTTTGAGGATAATCTAAAAAGAATAAGGGTTTTAGGCATTACTATTTTGTTTCTTATTCTTCCTTCATGGTTATTTATCATAATATCAATTATCTCATCTATTGGGAATCTAAGCGTTTTAGGAACTTTAGCTTTTCCATTATTATTTTGCTTAAATATCAGTTTATGCACTAGTTTAGGAAAAGTGGTTGCTCAAGAAAACAGAGAATTCTATCGTGTATTTTTCAAGAAGGGGAGAATCTGGACCAAAAAGAAAGAACAAGATCTCGCTCTTTCAAATGGAATTATTACGCGTTCTGATTGGATAGAAAAGATGGATAAAATACAGGAAAGGAAACTTATCAGTATGATTATCTGGAAACTTTCCCCTAACATTCAGTATCACATCTCTAAACTTGCAGAATTTATGAAATTATCAATCGATATAACACAGGTCTTACTTATTGAGATTTTAAACGTCCAACCTAATCTTGGTGTTTATTACAGAGATGAACAAATTTTCATCAAAAATCCAGATGAGAAAATAAATGGAACGAAAATTGAAGATAATAGAAACCGATTAAGTTCTGATGTAACTAAATACGATTCTATAAATGTCAATGTATCTATGGATATCAATGGTCAAGAAAATGTTACGTTTAAGGAATTCTCTTCTTATAGTGTTCTAGATGAACAAACAATGAGTCCCTTATTTACAAAGAGATTACTGTCCAAGTTGAAAATAAGCCCTGAAACAACTCTGGAAGATTACTTGGAATCGATGAAGAATCACATAAGTTCATTTGGATTTGGCAATGAAATGTTGGATTCTGTATATTCTAGGAATATCCGCTATATCCTCGAAAACTTTCTTACTAATCCCCTTACTCCAAATCAAAAGGAGTTGTTTACTTTTTTGCAAACTTTTCTATCTGGTTCAATAGAAGAAGATGTTTTTTCCAAAAATTCTTTGAAATATATTAAAAGACTGCTTGCGGAAGAGAACATACTCTCTGGTTATGGATCAACAATACCAACAAATAATGGGATTGATTCCATTATATTGAATGTTAATTCAGATAGTTTAGTGACCTTTATTGGATTTGGAGAGTGGAAATATCGCTATAACTTAAAGAATCCTTATCATTCTTTAGATCTTTCAAATCAGATGACCAATCAGCTTGAGGAATTTCTGAAAACTGAAAAACAGATTGGGCCATATTGTTTAGAAAATGGTAAATTAAAAAGACTCGAAAATACTGGATTTTCATTTTATTCAACATTCAATCGAGGTAATGATCTTATATTGAAAATGAGATATTGGGATGTTAGCATATTAGATCTAGTGAAAATTCGTGGAGAGATAGCTAAGAAAGACAATAAAACCTTGCTTACTCACCCCATGGAAAATTATGGATTTTTTAAAAGATTGAAGGAAGCAATATTGGAATTAGCGTATCTAGAAGCTTTTTGTGAAAACGGGATTGTATTTGATGAAGATGGAAATTTGATAACAAGCCATGAGTTCCTGTTTGTAGATTATAAACAAAAAGAAAAGAAAATGTTACTTGAATCAGCTGATTTCTCATTGTCTACAATTAAAAATAATGATTCTAATGGTGACTTCTTTACACTTAATATAGTGCAAAAGAATGATTTCAAGTCTTGTTTTCCCATTTTGAATCTAGATAGATACAAGATTTATCTTGAAGAGAATATGTCTCAAGGAATCACACTTAAGAACAATAATATTTATGTGAATAGCTCTTATTTTCAATTAAATTATCAAAATCTTGTTGCTGAAATTAAAACTCGTTTCATTAATGATGTAAGAGATTATAAACTACTTTACAGATGGAAAAACATTATTCATCAAGAAGGTAAAATTCGAAGTGATTTAATTTTTATCACATCAAATGCAAAACCTTCTGATGATAATACTGGATGGGAGAATTTTACTTCGTTGAACTATCCAAGTAAAAACATGTGTTTATTTGGTGCTGATACAGTTTATAGTTTTGCACTTAAACCAGAAAACTCTGGTTCAATAGTTTTTTGGAAGAATAAATGGTATTTAGAGTTAGATGCTTTCCTAGGACAAGGTTTAGTTAAAACTGATTTCTTACGAGATGAACATAAGATATTCCAAGATCTTTTTGCAGGATACCATAAGATCAAGATGAACTATACTTCCACCCCTCCATATTTTAGGGGGATTGGCCCGCTCTATCCTGAGAAATTTTTTGTTCTCGGAGCTGATTTAGAAGAAGATTTTGTTACTGAATTATTAAAAAATTATGAGAATGAGTTACCTACAATTCGTGCACCGTATAATTTCAACTTGTTAGAGGAATGGGTAAACATATTAGAGAACCATGAAATTGATGTTAGTTCCAACAGCAAGGGAAGAGAAATAATCAACAAAATATCGTCTAATTATCTCTCTCTCTCCAGTTTTGTTAAAAACGATGAAGCTGAATTCTTTGTCGTTATAATACAAAATGGAATTAATGAGAAAAAGCTTCTTCGTGAATTCAAGTCTAAAATACCCTTTAGATTGAATAACACAATACAAATTTCTAAGGATAAAGCTAATTTATTTCCTGGCATTAGATTCTTAACTCACAATAGCAAAGAACCACAGGTTGCCTTTACCACTCATATAACAGATAAGAACACTCTTAGTTGCATAAAAGAAGAGTTGTTAAAATGCTCATACATCCTAGATTCAGGTAAAAATCTAATAGAGAAGCAATTTGAAAATTGGTCAATATCTTTACAACAGAAAAAAAGTACTGATATCTATTTAACATCAATTCAAGCTGTTTGGTTATTTATGCAGGCTATCAAACACGAGATTGTATTAGTTAAAATTGCTTTTTACCAATTTCTAGAAGAATTCGAAAAAATTAAATCTATGAGTAAAGAAGAATCCGAACATATTTGGCCATACTCCGAACCTTTAACACTGGAAGCTTTTTCGAAAAATTATTCATTTGGAATTATAAACAAGAAAACTTGGTACAATTCAAAATCACGTGTTGTTTATGAAATTCTATCATTAGATCATTATGATTATCTTTCAAGAATCTATGAGAGACTTGTATTGATGTTTTTGTGGTCAGAGGAATTTCATTGGCTGAAACCAATATATAATCTAATTGACGAATTGAAAGAAATCATAACTACTTTACAATGGAGAAACGGAAAACGAACCTGCTCTTGAATCCCATAATTTTTCTTTCTTCAACAAATTGTTTGTTGTAAAGTTTTAAAGATACTGGATATTTAGTTATCATATGGAATATACTAGATTAGGAAGTACTGGAATAAAGATTTCAAAAATTGTTTTAGGTACAATGCAGATGGGGTGGAGAATAGAAGAAGAGGAATCATTCAAAGTAATGGATAAAGCTGTAGAACTTGGAATCAATTGCTTTGATACTGCAGATGTTTATACCTATTGGGCTGATAACAGTTATCCTGGAAAAACAGAAGAAATAATTGGTCGTTGGTTAAAAGATAGAGAAACAAGGGATGATTTAATTCTAGCAACTAAGCTTCGAGGAGCTATGAGCGAAGATATTAATAACAGAGGGTTATCTCGCAGACATGTGCATCAAGCTATTCAAAATTCTCTGAAAAGATTACAAACTAGTTGGATAGATCTCTACCAAATACATAGTTTTGATAACGATACTCCCATTGAGGAGACACTTCATGCATTGAATCTTCTTGTAGAAAGAGGTGTAGTAAACTACATTGGTGCATCAAATATTCATCCTTGGATGTTGGTAGAATCATTTTGGGTAAGCAAGATGAAAGGATATGCTCGATTTGAAACTGTTCAACCACCTTATAGTATTGTAAGAAGAATGCTAGTCGAACACCAAATGGAACATATAATCAAGAACTATGGTCTTGGGATTATTCCCTATAGTCCCCTGGCTGGTGGTTTCTTAACAGATAGATATTCTTCTGAGGGTCCTCTCCCAGATACACCTAGAAGTGAAGGAGCACAAAAGAGATACTTTACTGAAAAGAGATGGAAAATACATGACACAGTAAAGGAAATAGCTCAGAGCAAAGACGTAAAAATGACTCAAATCGCAATTGCTTGGATTTTATCAAAGGAGTTCATAACAGCTCCAATTATCGGCGCTAACTCTGTTGAGCAATTGGAAGAAAATTTTGCTTCCATTGATATTAAACTAGATGAGGATGAAATAAAAAGGTTGAATGAGGTTTCAAACTGGGTTGATGATTACGAAGCAATCAGATGATTATTTCCAGAATTGCCACCATTTCTTCTGCTCTTTTTCTTTCTTACTTACAGTGGTTCTGAGTTCTATTACTCCATCTTTAATACCTAATTTAAAAACCATATCGCGAAATCCTTCTGGTTCATTTTCTTCTTCAATAACATAAACTAAAGGAGCAAATTTTCTTTCAACCTCTAGCATTCTTGATATTCTTCCTGCTTCATATTTTTCTTTAATTTGACTATCCTTTCCTATCCAGATGTAAATATCCATTTGAGCATCTAGTAAAAAAGCGTCATCAGATTTGAAATACTGATATCCTATGGGTAAATCTATGATATCAACATCTCCTTTATCATCTTCTCTTAACTGAAGCAATCGCAAATCTTTCTGAATTTGCTTTTCGAAGTGCTTTAGAAAACCTGGGGTGTCACCTTCAACAACTTCAAAATCAACAATCTCAGTGAATTTAGTGGGCTCTTCGCTTTCCAAGATTGTTTTAATTTTCAAGTCTTGGTTTTTCTGTTCTAAAATTCTAGCCATCCAAGCACCAACAGTCTTGTCATCAACATAGGATTTTGAACCTAACCAGGTCCACATTTCTGTGTCTGTTTCAACAACATACACATCACCATTAAGAAATTTGTAAGGTTCTTTGATGGGTATTAGATCTTTTTTCGAAACGTGATATACCTTCATGCAGCGGTTAATGCATTTAAAGAATATAATGGTTTCCATACAAAGTGACTGAAATCCTGAAGGAAATCAACTCACTTCTTTTAGTTCCTCAATCTTTCCTCCAATATCTAGACCTGCGTTTCTACCATTTCCGTCAAAGAGTATTTCTTCTTTATTTTTCGATATTTTAACAAACTTTGCATGAATTTTTGCAGTAATACTCTCTATTATCCTTCCAGTCATTGAACCTTCTATAGGTGAATGTAGATCTACGCTTGCTGATTTTGCAGCTTCAAGTTCAAGTCTGTATTTTTTATCTTGGAAATGAACAGAGACTAGATTATTTGATAGCTGAAGTTTTATTATTTTCGCACCAGTATAAGTAGCAAATCTGTAAACTTCTCCATTGAAAAGAAATCCAACAACAAACCCATCAAACGAGCTACCTAACCATGGGATTTTAGCTACTGATGCCATTACAGAGATCTCTTCAGTTTCAAAATGATTAGACTGCATCCAAATGTAATAACTGGGAAAACTCTTCCCATAATCTTTTTCTATATAACCTCTCCCCCCTGTGAAATCAATTTCATTTCCGTTAATGTTAATTTTACCATCTAGATGATGATCAAAGCCTATAACCGCATGATAGCATTCCATAAATGGGACGAAAGCATACCAGCCCATTGCTCCAGGAGATAGGGTTTTTACTGGCCAAGGTTTGAGATTTTTCACATTTATTTTTCCCTTGATTTTTTGATTATTACTATTTATATCCAGATTGAATCCATTCTGATGAAATGAATTCTTACCAATCTTAATTTGGAAGCGTTTTTTGGAGTAATGAAAATCAGTGATATCGAAATTAAAATAGTTCATTGAAGCTTTGATTCCATTAAAAAACATGATGAAGGCATGTGTATTTCCTTCGTTATCAAAAGAAACACCTGGGATAATTGCATAGATGTTTTTCTCACTTTTGTCTACAATCTTGAAATACCAACCTTCAAAATATCTTCTCATGTCACTTTTACCTTGATATATTTCAGGTTTCCAAATTCTCTTTCCTCTTCTAAATTGCATCATCGTTCTCTGAAACTTATGATTCTTCGCTCTTATATTGTTTTGCAACCCTCAAAAATGATTTGGTCAGTTAATGGTCACTTTTACTCGTCATGTTAAAATGAAGTGACCAGTGTATAGTATATATTAGTGAAAAAAAATGAGTTCAAAAAGAAGTCGAAATAAAAAAGAAAGAATGGTAAAGGAATGGAAAATCAATTCAGAAAGTAAAAAGGTACAGAAGAAGGAATTTGATTTCGTTGCTGGTCAAATGATTTTCTTTTAAGCCCTCTTTTATTTACAAAACAGTAGTTGAAACTTTATCTGTTTTTAAAAATACACAGAAAATTTCCTCTCCCAAAGTTTAAATTTATGAATAATTCTTGCGTATTAGGTGTCTTATTGGTTGAATAAAACAGAGAGTAAAATCAGGATCGGAATAGATACAGGAGGTACATTTACAGATTTTGTAATTGTCTCAGAGGGGTCAGTAAATGCATGGAAAATTCCTACAACTCCAGCTGATCCAAGCGAAGGGATAATTCTTGGATTAAAGGAAGCAGCTGAACGATTTAATTTTCAGTTAAGTGAAATAGAACTTCTAATTCATGGCACCACAATAGGGACTAATGCTTTTCTTGAAGATAAGTGCCCACCAATTTGCTTTATTTCAACAAAAGGATTTCGAGACATCGTGGAAATTGGAAGACAACAAAGATCAGAATTGTATAATTTAAAATTCGCACAGAAGTATCCAATTTCGTTTTCAAGTGACCTGATACTGGAAGTAGATGAAAGACTTGATAGCGAAGGTAAGGAGATAAAATCACTTGATATTAGCAATCTAGACAGTATCACGACCTCTATCAAATCCAAATCGATAGATAACATTGCTGTATCTCTGTTGTTCTCTTTCCTCAATCCAACTAACGAGAAAAAAGTATCAAAATTTCTATCAACAAAGGGTTTTAACGTTTTTACATCACATGAAATAAGTCCTCAAATACGTGAATATGAACGTGCAGTTACCACTATCGTGAACGCAAAAGTAAGTCCAGTGGTCAATGATTATTTATATCGCCTAAAATCAAAACTTATCTCTGAAGGAACAAGTTCACCTCTGTTAATTATGCAGTCAAATACAGGTATGTCAGATGTTTCTTCCATTGGGAAATCTGGTGTTCAGACTCTCTATTCAGGTTTAGCAGGAGGAGTAATGGCCGCTGCAGATAGTTTGAAACATCTTAATAGATCACATCTAGTTTCACTAGATATTGGAGGAACATCAACAGATGTTTCCGCTCTTATAGATGGTCCCATTGTTTTACGTTCCAGAATGTTTAGCGGTTTTCCTCTAGTTGCAAGTATGGTGGATGTGGAAACTATAGGAAGTGGTGGAGGTTCAATTGCAAAGTTCACGGATGGATTACTATCAGTTGGACCTGAATCTCAAGGAGCAAATCCTGGACCCGCGTGTTATTCCTTAGGTGGGAAACAAGTTACTTTAACTGATGCCAATTTATTCCTAGGCTATGTTCATGAGGATAATTTTGCTGGAAATTTGAACATTGACAAAGGAAAATCTGTTTCCTTTTTGAAAAAACTACTAGAAGAAATAAAATTATCAGAATCGCCTCTAGAACTAAAATCAATTGATGAACTAGCCATATCTATTAGACAGATTTTGAACAATAATATAGCTAACGCAATTCGTGTAGTAACTGTTCAAAGAGGATTAGATCCTAGAGATTTTGCTCTACTAGGTTTCGGAGGAGCAGGGCCTTTACAAGCTTGGGACATAGCACAAGAGCTTGAAATGAATGGAGTAATTATACCTCCTTTTCCAGGTGTTTGGTCGGCTTTCGGTCTTGTATGTTCTGATATCAAACATATGGTAACAAAATCCTATTTACAAACAACTGCAGAATTAAATCTAGACGAGATAAATTCTAAATTCAATGAAATCAAAGAAGAGCTAGTTAGTATTCTAACCAATGAATCTGTAGATAAGAAAGATCAGTTCTTCAATTATTCAATAGATATGAGGTATGTAGGACAATCAGATGCTCTGACACTTCAAATCAATTTTCCTTTTGAAAGAAAACAACTTGATAGAGCAGTTGAGGAATTTCATCCCCTTCACAATCAGAATTATTCTTGGTTTGACAAAGGGTTAACTGTTGAAATAGTAAATGTTTCAGTAGAAGCTATAGGTCGTGTTCCTCGAATTGAACTTACAAGATTGCAATCAGGAACAAGAAATGCTTCAGAGGAAGCGTATAAGAAAAGCCGAAAAATAAATTTCGAGGGAGAATGGATTGAGACACCTGTATTTGAAAAATCCTTTCTTTTAAATGGAAATGTGCTTGAAGGACCTTGCATAATTGACCAATTAGATACTACAACTGTCATCCCACCAAATGTAATTGGAAAAATCAATGAACTAGGTTATATTAGACTGGAGGAAAAGAAATGAACGCTAAATTCAGTTTAATAGAAGCTCAAGTAATTAATCAAGCGCTAAAAAATGTTGCATTAGAGACAGGGATAGTGCTTCAACGTTCAGCATTTTCTCCGAATATCAAAGATAGATTAGATTTTTCAAGCGCTATAATGGATCAATATGGTCGGTTAATCGCTCAAGCTGAGCACATTCCAGTTCATCTTGGAGCTATGCCAAAAGGTGTTCAAGCTATTATTGATTATTTTGGAAAAGAAAATATCTTGGATGGGGATATCTATATTGCAAACAATCCTTACTTAGGAGGAACTCATTTACCTGATATAGCAGTTATAAAACCGATTTTCTATGATGAGAAGCTAGTTGGATATATCGCAAACAGGTGTCATCATGCTGATGTTGGAGGTGTAGTCCCCGGCTCTATGCCAAGTGGTAAGTACACCTTAGAGGAAGAAGGATATATTATAGACCCCACGATTTTTGAAAGAAAAGGTGTTTTGAATCAAGAGTGGTTTGATGATTTTCTTTCAAACATACGTGTCCCTGTAGAAAGAAAAGGTGATATTCAAGCTCAAATAGCTTCTACAAAGATCGGAGAGAAGAAATTCCACTCACTCCTTCAGAAATATTCTCTAGATAGAGTTCAACAAGTGATTGATTTTCTAAATGAAAGATCAAAAAATGCATCTTTAGAACTAATAAAAAAAATACCAGAGAATCAAACTTTTAGCTTTACTGACTGTATGGATAATGATGGGGTGAAGGATGAATCTATTAACATAACTGCTGAAGTAGAAAGAAAAGGTGACAAACTAGTTGTGGATTATAGTAAAACTGATCCCCAAGTAGAAGGTAATATTAATGCAACTTATGCTGTAACTCTTTCAGCGACCTATTATATTCTGCGCTGTTTAATCTCGAGAGAATATGCGACAAACTACGGGCTTTACGCACCTCTAGATATTATTACAAAAAAAGGAACTTTAATTGACCCTCTCCCTCCAGCTGGAGTAGCTGCAGGAAATGTAGAGACTAGTCAAAGAATTACTGATGTGATGTTGGGTGTATTTTCAAAGCTGTTTCCTGACGATGTTCCAGCAGCAAGTAGCGGAACAATGAACAATACTATCATTGGCGGTCTAGATTCAGCTGGAAAGGAATTTACTTATTACGAAACAATCGCAGGTGGAATTGGAGCGGGAAAGAATTATTCTCCGCCAAATGCCAAACACAGTCACATGACTAATACCAGAAATACTTCAATTGAAGTTTTAGAACGATACTACCCCTTGCGTGTGGAAGAATATTCTATAATACCTAATACTGGAGGAATAGGAAAATGGTCTGGGAGCAATGGGGTTCGTCGATCAATTCAATTGTTAGCTAAAGAAGGAGTTCTTTCAATACAAAGTGAAAGAAGAAAGTATGCTCCATTCGGATTGTTTGGAGGAAAAGATGGGGGGAAAGGAAAAAACCTTTTGAAAACATCTGAAGAGATTCTACAACTTCCTTCGAAAATTACTAAGAAAATTAAGAGGGGAGATATTGTTGTAATTGAAACTCCAGGTGGCGGAGGATACGGAGAGAAATGATTGTAATTAGATGGAATACTTCGTATTAGTACCGTATTATTTCAGTATTTCTTTTTTTGTCGGTTTCTTGTTAGAAGCTCTGAAGAGAAAGAAAATAAGGTTTTTACTATTCTTCTTAGCTCAACTAAATTCTAACCTAAAAATTTAGATATTACTAGGTATAGTTTAGTTCATGGCTGAAGAAGAATCTTTGGTATTGATAGATAAAGTAGGTAAAAAGGAAAACATCGCATTGATCACACTCAATCGTCAAAAAGCTTTGAACAGCTTAAACGAATCAATGTTAAATCAATTAGAAAAAACTTTCAAAACTCTAAGGAATGAAAAGACTGTTCGTGCTGTGATTATCTATGCCGAGGGAAAGAGTTGGAGTGCAGGTGTCGATTTAAAATGGGCAGCATCATTAGGGTGGAGAATCATGAAGGCAATTAAAATGGGTCAAAAGGTTTTCTCCAAAATTGAAAAATATCCTGCTCCTGTTATTGCAGCTATCAATGGTTATGCTATAGGTGGCGGGTTGGAACTTGCACTTTCTTGTGATATTCGTATTGCTTCTGATTCAGCTATATTTGGGCAATCAGAAACTGCAGTAGGTTTACTGCCAGGATGGGGAGGAACTTACCGTCTTCCAAAAACAGTTGGGTTATCCATAGCTAAAGATCTTATTTTTACTAGTCGTAAATTTTCTGCAGAAGAAGCGCTGGAAATGGATCTAGTCAGTAGAGTAGTTTCTCCAATTGAATTAAGGAATCAAGCCATTGAGATAGCAGAAAGTGTTTCTGAAAACGCCCCCATTGCAGTAAGAGAAGCAAAGAGAGCAATCAAAAAAGGACTTCATAGATCCTTAAGAAAAGGATATTGTGCAGAAATTAAAGGAATTCGGAAATGTATTAGGACCTCAGATATAAGAGAAGGAATTAAGGCTGTTTTCGAGAAAAGAAAGCCCGAATTCAAAGGAAAATAAATACAGTAAGAAGTGTTAGAGGATTTTCATATGTCTCGATCCAATATATCAGAAGCTGAGGAAGAATATCTAGAAACGTTTTTTTGGTTTCTTGAATATGGAAATAGACACGTTAAGACAAATCAAATAGCTGAAATGATGAATGTGGATCCAAGTACTGTTACATCAATGTTCAAGAAATTATTTCAAAAAGAATTAATTGACTACAAACCATATTATGGAGCTCAACTCACCGCAAAAGGTGAAAAAATAGCTCGCAAAGTTGTTAGGAAACATCGATTATCCGAGAGTTTTCTGGAATGGTTAGGTGTTCCATGGTCTAATATACATGAAGAAGCCTGCAAGTGGGAACATGTCTTAACAGATGAGATTTCTGAAATGATTGAAAAGAAGATCCAACCTTCAAAGACTCCTTATGGTGCTTTTATTCCTCAGAAAGATGGATCTTTATCTGTAATTCCAGAAAGTAAACCCCTAGCCCTTTTCAGTGAAGGTCATTCGATTGAAATTGTTGAAATTATTGAAAGAGCAATAGCTAGACATTTCCCGCAAGAAGCAACATTGCAGGAAGTTTATGCTGAGCTTGAAAAGAAGGGATTGAAACCCGAAGAGAAGTTTTTGATATTAACTACTCACGTTAGAGAAGATGTTCATGTTGAAAAATGGTCACTATCATATGATCTAGATATGACTCTTGAAAACAAAGAAGGAGAAGTCACAGAAATCCCCTATTATCTAGTAAATATGATTTTTGCAAAAGAAATAGAAAGAGAATGAGAGTTTATTCTCCTTATGTCAGTTTCCAAAGAATTCGCTTAGGTGTATCTTCTAGGGTTATTCCTGCTTCCTTCAGATCATCTCTGATTTTGTCACCCATTTCCCAATTCTTTTCTTTTCTGAATTCTCCTCGAAGTTCAATTAGAAGTTTAATTAATTTCTCTACTAAATCTATTGTGAGATAACTATTGAAGTCTTCAAATAAACCAAAAATAACTCTCAGCTCATCGAAGAGTTTATCAGCTTCATTGATTACTGAACCATTGACGTCTTCAGCTTTTCTTAGATACTCATTTACTTCTCTAGAGTAATCAAAAACTACTGCTAAACCATTAGATGTATTAAAATCTTCATTCATAGCTTCAACAAAGTCTTCTCTTGCTTTCTTGATTTTTTCAAGCAAGTCTTTATCTGAATCAGAAAGTTTTGCATCATCCACTTTTTTTGTCTCATCAGCGTAGTTTTTAGTTAATAGAACAACATCAAATAGTCTATCTACAGTAACTTGAGCTTGATCCATAGCATCTTCTGTAAAGATGATTGGGCTACGATAATGTGTTTGGAGAACAAACAATCTAACTGCGTCAGGAGAGTAATACTTCAACAAATCATAGATGTTTACAAAATTACCTAATGATTTACTCATTTTCTCTTTGTCAATGTTAATGAATCCATTGTGTAACCAGTAATTTGCAAATTGTTTACCTGTTAGGGATTCTGATTGAGCGATTTCGTTTTCATGATGTGGAAAGATTAGATCTTGCCCACCACTGTGAATATCCAAAGTTTCTCCAAGATAAAGCATGGACATTGTCGAACATTCACTATGCCATCCTATTCTTCCCTTTCCCCAAGGTGATGGCCAATAAGGTTCTCCTGGTTTCATTTTCTTCCATAGTGTAAAATCTGCTGGGAACTTTTTCTTTGGATTATCTGCATCTTCTGTTCCTTCTTGCAGAATATTATCGAGTTTTTGATTTGAAAGTTTACCATATTCGTCGAATTTTCTCACATCGAAATAAACATCCCCCTCACTTTCATAAGCAACACCTTTCTCAATCAATTTTTCAATGGATTCTATCATTTGGTTCATATGAAGCATTGCTCTGGGATGTATTGTAGCAGGTTTTAGATTTAAACTAGCCATATCTCTTCTGAAATAACTTAGATACTCCTCTGCAACCTCTAATACTGGTCTTTGTTCTTTAATCGAAACCTCAATCATTCTGTCCTCAATATCTGTAAAATTCATAATATACTCTACTTTGTAATCTCTGTACTCTAGATATCTGCGAATGGTATCGAAAGCTATTGCTGATCGAGCATGACCTAGATGCATTAGACCATTAACTGTTGGTCCACAGTTATACCACTTCACAACACCAGGTTCAATTGTCTTGAACTCTTCCAGTTTTCGTGTAAGTGTGCTGTAGATTTTTATCATAAGACAAGTTCAAAATTGGTTTAAAAAAGCGTTTCGCTTAATCAGAAGTTAAATTTTTTTAACCTCAATGGTTTTGAACTTCTAAAATGTTATATACAACTTTCCTTTCCTTTAGTTGAGAATAATGGCTATCCTAATCACAGGTGCAACAAGTGCTGTTGGCTATTTTATTGCTAAAAGAGTAATAGAGGAAGAGAAAGATAAGGAAATTAAAATTCTAATAAGGTCAGAAGAACCACCAGAACATCTAGCAGAAATGGGACTAGATTTTGTTAAGGGGGACTTAACCGATAAGAAAAGTCTTGTCAAAGCACTTCAAGGTGTAAAAACTGTTTATAATGCAGCAGGTGAAGCTAGAGAAAATATTCACTCCAAATTATATTATGATGTTAATCATATCGGGACGAGGAATCTGTTGGAATCATTTGTTGAAAATAAAGGAGAACGCTTCCTCCATGTAAGCACCGTTGGAATCTATGGATACAAATTACCTTCTTTTCCCATAACTGAAGATTATCCAAAAAAAAGTGATCATCCATATCATGAGAGCAAATGGTTAGCTGAACAAGAATTATTTAGATTTTCAAGTAATCATGATTTCTTTGCTACAGCTGTTCGACCTCCATATATTGTAGGTCCAAGAGATAGACAAATGGCTCCGAAGTTATTTGATTTCTTACTCAAAGATAAAAAAATTCCTTTGATACGAAATGGAAAAGCAACTTTGTCTTTTGTACATCATGAAGATGTTGCAGATTCTTTAATAAAATGCGGAAAAACTCCAAATGCCAACGGAGAAGCATTTAATATTGTAGGTGGAACGATAACTGCCAGAGAGCTATTCGAAACAATTGGCGATATCTGTAGAAAACAACCTAATTTTATGCGTATTAATTATGGATTAGCATACACAATTGGTTTAGTGAGTGAACTTGCTGCAAAGGTCTCAGGATCTAAACCCAAATTGACAAGAAGAAGGACTAATCAATTTTCGAGATCAAGACAGTATGATATTTCCAAAATCAAGAACATTGCAGACTTCAAACCAAAACATAATGTAAAAGATGCACTTGAAGATGCTTATAATTGGATGAAAGAGGTAAAACTTGTGTGACAAAAGCAAAAGACTCAAGTAAAGCTATTAAGATTATTCGCAATTTACTCGCTATATTTGTTACCGTTAGTTTGATTGCTTTTCTAATTTATAGATTTAAACCTAAGAATATAGCAGAAGTGATTAGAACCCTTGACATTTGGGTTATATTCGTAGCAATTTTGATAATGGTTATAATGTTCGTCATTAAGATTGTTCGATGGTTATACATTCTGAGAAAACTTGATGTAAAAATCTCATTCTTCCAAGCAATACAGTTGGTTCTAATAGGATCTTTTGGAGCAGCAGTAACTCCTGCAAAAGTAGGCGATGTAGTTAGGGCATTGTACCTGTCTAGATGGACAAATACAAAAGAATCAACAAGTTTCTTCAGCGCAATTTTAGATAGGGTTACTGATTTGATTAGCGTTGGAATTTTTTCTCTAGTAGCATTACCATTCTTTATCACTCAACTAAATGAGAAAATAAAGTGGGTAATTGCAGGGGGGATGCTGATAATAATAGTTATTCTCTTACTCATGTTTAATTCACAAATAATTAGGAGAATAATTATCATTATTTCGAAACTAAGAAAACGAAAGTCTGATTCATCTGAGGAGAATGAGGAAACTGAAATCTCTGAAGAAAATCTGAAAAGTAGCCCCCGAGTATTAAGAATCTTGGATGATTACTACTCACACTTAACTTACTTTACCCCTAGCTCATATGTAATTATACTCTCTCTCTCAATCCTCTTTTGGGCTCTATTGGGTATTCAGGTAAGTCTTTTGATTGTATCGATGGCAAATATCACAATAAGCGTTCAAGTAATCTTAACAGTAACTGGTATAATGGCTTTAGCTGCTATTGTTTCTTTAATACCTATCAGTATAAGTGGGATTGGTATTCGAGATGCTACGATTACTGTTTTAGTATTCTACAGCTTAGCCATCGGTTATGAAGTAGCATTTGGTGCTTCAATAATCCAAACAGCTGTGAATATGTTAATACCAGCTCTGATAGGGGGACTTATTCTTCTAATTCGCAAGTGGAAAAAAAGACCTAATAAATGATAATTGTATAAGCAACCCATCTAGATTTCTTTTGCTTTAATTTTCTTCTATTTCATGCACTTTCTTTATACTATAAAGAGATGAAGAGTCTACATATTTTCTAGCTATCAACTCTGCAAGGAATCCAGTAAAAAGAAATTGAAATCCCGAAATCCCTAGCAAGATTGTAAGTAACAGAAGAGGTCTAGTTCCAATATCTTGACCATAAGCAAATTTCACTATAAGCAGATAAATTCCCGAACCAAGAGCTGTTAAGAGAAAAAGAGTACCTACCTTAGAGAATAAACGCATGGGACGTTGGCCATAGCTAAAAAGGAAACGCAACGTAAAAAAATCAGATAATCCCGCAAAGATTCTTTTAACTCCATATTTTGATTTACCACTGAAACGTGGTCTTTGGATGACTTTAACTTCTGTAAAACGAAAACCTTTGTTGTAGAGAATAGCGGGAATATATCTATGATCCCCTCCTAAAAGAGTTAACTCTGTGATAGCTTCTTTTCGATAAACACGAAGAGTACTATCGTTATCATGAATATCCAAGCGATTGAAAAGACGATTAAGCACATTGTAGATTTTTGAAGGAATTTTTTTGAAAAGTAAAGAACCATGACGTTTCTGTCTCCAACTGCACACCACATCAATATCGTTACTCAAGGCATCAAGTAATAGAGGAATGTTATTAGGATTATCTTGACCATCTCCATCAAGGGTTATTATGATATCTCCTTTAACTGAATCAAATCCTGCTGCTAAAGCTGCGCTCTTTCCAAAACGACGACGCAATTGGATGACACGCAGATTATCTTGCTCTTTGGAAAAAATGAAGAGTAGTTCTGATAAAGTGTTATCTGTTGAACCATCGTCAATAAAGATTATTTCGAAATTTTGCCCTAAGGTCTGAAGGACTTTCTTTAATTCTGAATAGAGTGGTTTAATATTTTCTTCTTCATTGTATACTGGAATAATAACTGAAAGCATGTTCTCTAATTGTTATCTTTGAAATGAAAGAAAAACTTTTCCGAACAATGCAAGCTTTGTTGAAAACAAATGGTGGACCAGTCGGGACTTGAACCCGAGGCCTCATCGGTGCAAGCGATGCGATCTTCCAACTGATCTACTGGCCCATTGAATACCAGACTGTCATCTTTTCTTCCTTTTTTTAAAGTTTCGATATAAAGAAATTTAAGCTAAACTTATGAACAGATTTGGCTGAAACATGGAAACTAGCTCGTTTCTTGAATATTACTTTAGTATTACATTCTCCGACAAAAATAAAATTCTCGGAACCCGACAAAAAGCCCTAACCTTCAAATTTTCAAGCAATAACCCCCAAAACAGCCCCTCCCCCCTATTTCCGATGGAGAAACCCGTTTTTTGACCATTAGGGCTCTGTAGATTAAGAATCCTTATTTTATGCGAAAAAACAACATTTGTTTAGATTTCCATTGGAAACATAAAGCATTCAGTAAATATATTAGATGACTTTAAAAGTAAATATTATAGAAGTATAAATAGTAAAAACTTGAAAAATAAGTGATGAAGATGGTAACAATTAACGAAGCACAAAGAAAACTGCTCGAACTCATCAACAGTAGAAATAGTGTAAAACAATTGGATGTTATGAATATTCCAAAAACACCAAGTAGAATAATGGGAGAAAAAATGCTAAATGCTTTTGCTAGTCAGATAATGGATGACTGTGAAGGTCTAGAATGTGATCCAACAATTGAAGATGAATTAATTGAAAGTCTGTTAAGTACATTAGCACTCGCAGGGATAGTGGGAGTAGATTTAGAAAAAAAACTACTTGAGATTTTGGGATTAATGGAAATTGTAACTGCAGACAGTGCTTAGAATTACGCTAAACGGAGGGAAAAATTTCTCTTGGGTTCTGGAGAGCTAGTACAGCTTTCCACCTAAGGGCACATCATTATCTGGTTTGATAAGGATACATTCTCCGTTTTTATCAGGAACTCCTACCACTAAAACTTCTGACATAACAGGTCCTATCTGGCGGGGAGGAAAGTTTACTACGCAAAGAACAAATCTATCTCTCAAATCTTCTTTGTTATAATTCGATACTAACTGAGCGCTTGATTTTTTCACACCTATTTTTTCTCCAAAATCAACCCTCAATTTGTATGAAGGTTTCCTAGCTTCAGGAAAATCTTCAACTTCTATAACTTTCCCAACCCTTATGTCAACTTTTTCAAAATCATCGAAGTTAATCATAATGACTGTGAAATAATGCTCTATTATAAATCTTATACAGTGAAATAAATTTAATAAAGTGTTAGCATCAGCCTTAACTGATGATTGGATTAAAACGCGGTGTTGTCAAACTCAAAGATTATAATAAAGAATGGAGTAATCTGTTTGACAAGGAAGCTAAACTGATTTCTTCAGCTATCTCTAACTATCTTGTGGATATTCAACACATAGGCAGCACTGCTATTCCAAACACAGTAGCTAAGCCTATAATAGATATGGCTGTTGCAATTGACAATTTATCTAATATTGAGCAAGTTGTAACTCTTTTAGAAGAAGAAGGATATGAGTATAGGGGAGAACAGGGCATTCCAGATAGGCATTTATTTGTTAAGGGAGATGAAGAAAGTAGAACACACCATATACATGTGATGGTAAATACTTCTTACGAATGGAAAAAACATATCCTATTTAGAGACTACTTAAGACAACATACCTTGGAAGCAGAACAATATTCAGAATTGAAAAAGAAACTAGCGGATAAATTTGAACTTGATAGGGAAAAATATACCGATGGTAAGGAAGAGTTTATACTAAAGATAATCGAAAAAGCAAAAGAGAATGTATAAACAATCTTTAATTTTCTTTAGAAAATAGTCTCCTTAGTAATTGTATTTGACCTATATGCATTGCTTCGTGTTCAACAATATGGAATAGTATCCATTCAATACTATGTTTATCGGAATCTGATCCAATTATTTTATCTAAATCATCGTCTTCAAAATTAGCTAGTCTTTGATAAACATCCTCTCTAATTTCTTTCAATTTATCAATATAGAACTGTATACTTTGATCTTTCAATTGGGGAATGTTAACCTCTGGTCTTAAAGCAAAAGCGTGTTTAAATTCCTCGTAATCCATTTCTTTTCCACCAATGTCTTCAAAAATCCAACTCCATTCAACAGCTGCGATATGAAGAAGAAGTGTGCCTATGGTTTCAAACTTTCTTTCATTTGGAGTATAATCTAGTTCTTCTCGTGTCAAATCCCTTAAAACTCTAAATAACCTCTCTCTTGTTTCATGCATAACGCTGTACCATAAAGCAACTCTTGGAGATAATTCTTCAAATTCAGTTTTCCTAAGAGTTTTCTTACTCTTTCCATCCATATCTTATTTTTAATTGCTGTATTATTATGGTTTTTCGATGAACAAAAACAAAAGAACTGGAATGGAGCCTCGGGGGGGACTTGAACCCCCGACTAATTGATTACAAGTCAATCACTCTACCGCTGAGTTACCGAGGCTGTCTTCTGCAAAGAGTTTGAATGAAATCTAATAAAAAGTATTTTGATTGTCACTATAATTTTTTGATACGAAAAAGTAGAGAATGAAAAAAAGATTTAAAAACCAAGCAAGGGTAAGAAAGACGAAAGAAACAAAAGTGCCGTTGTAGCTCAGTCTGGTGGAGCAGTCGGCTGTTAACCGACCGGTCGTAGGTTCAAATTTATTT
>JAGLTB010000084.1 GCA_023270155.1 Candidatus Heimdallarchaeota archaeon
TTTACATATCTCATTCAAAGTTTTTAAGAAGATTTTAACTTCTTCTAGAGTATTATAATGGACCAAACTTATTCGAACAATTTTCTGTTTGTTATAAACATCTTGAGCAAGAGAATAATAATGTCCTGAGCGTGCTGCTATTCCACCTTCTTTCCACAAACGAAGAGCTACTTCTTCTTCAGGTACATTTTCCACTTCAAATGAAAACGTAGGATCCCTTTCATTCAATCTTTTCAAATCAGTTAAACCATAAACAGTTATCTTAGGCATGTTAAGCAAACCAGGAATATCATCAATACCAGTGAGAACAGCTGTTGATAATCCCATTTCGTATTGTTCTATAGCTTCCATTGCGATTTTTAAGGAACGTTTGTTACCTTCAAACTCTCTATATTTTCCTTCATAATTGGATTGAACTTCTTCTGAAAGCCAAAGAAAATGTTCCATAACACCACTAATAGCAGCAAACATTGCTTGATTCCTAGTTCCCCACTCAAATTTACTTGGTGGGGTAGTTGGAGCTGTTCTAACTTTATATGGTTGAAGGGTTTCAAGATGTTCTTTTTTACCATATAGGAAACTTCCATGAGGAGCAAAGAGTTTGTATCCTGAAAAAACCAGAAAATCACAATCTAAAGCTTGTATATCTGTTGGACCATGAGGAATATGATGTACTGCATCTACAACAAGATATGCACCGACTTCTCGAGCCAACTTTCCAATCTCTTCTAAAGGACTCTTTGTTCCCAACATATTTGAGGCAGCAGTAATGGTCACTATCTTAGTTTTAGAATCAATCAATTTTTGTAAATGGTCCATATCAAGCGTACCTTCTTCCATGTTTAGTTTAGCGAATCGCACTTGGTTGATTTTGCCACGATTCTCCAATTCTACCCAAGGATCAACATTGGTGTAGTGTTCATAATCTGTTGTAACAATATTCTCACTACCTGTGAGTTCTTTACCCATGGCATAGCTCAAGTTAAAGAGCAAAGAAGTTGCAGATTCCCCAGAAACAATAGTTGCAGGATCTGGAGCATTTATGAAATCAGCAACTGCTTGTCTTCCCGAGTGTATAGTATTAGTTGCTTTTTTAGATTCGTCAAAGATGCCACCCACATTAGCACTCCAGTTTATACGAGCTTCAGTTTCAGCTGTTGCAGCTTTTTCAACAACAAGTGTTGCTGTACCATTATCAAAAAAAGCACGTTCCCGTCCATTGAAATCTGCAGCAGTTCTAGGAAAAGCTGCTCGAATTTGATCAATTAATTCTTTATCAAACATTAATATCACGCTTTATCTCCTCTTTAAATTCATATCGACGAGATATTAGTAAATTTCAATCAATTTTGCTTGTTATTTAACAAGATAAAATGAAAATCTTCTTATGGAGACCATCAAAAGCAAGGTTGAGATTAATGATTGAAAAGCAAAAAGTAAATGTTTTATGTATTTGGCAACCTAATAAACGATTACACAATTATTTACTTGAAGGACTCAACGATTACCCCCAAGTCAATTTAATAATACCTTCAGACACATCTCATGAAACATTTTTGAAACTAGCGAAAGAACATAATCCTGAGATTATAATGGGGTGGAGACCAACAAAAGAATTGTTGGAGACTGCAGGAAATTTAAGATTATTTATTAACCCAGGAGCTGGAGTTCAACATCTAATACCTTTGTTTAAAGACGTAACAAAGAACAGGAAAATAACGTTAGTAAATGGTCATGGTAATGCTTATTTCACAGCTCAACACACTGTAACTCTTCTGTTGTCTTTAACTAACAATGTTATCCTACATCATAATTGGATGAAAGAAGGTGAATGGCGTAGAGGTGATGATTATGCAGCTTCTACTCCCTTACGTGACAGAATAATAGGTTTTCTAGGCTATGGAGCAGTAAACCAAAAAGTTCACCGTTTTCTTTCAGGTTTTATTTTAGATTTCGCGGTTTTACGTAATAATTGGCACAAACAAAAAACCTCCTTCCCTACTACAATCACCAAGTATACTTTTGATCAACTGCATGACTTCTTGAAAGCTATAGATGTTCTGATTGTAGCTGTACCTTTAACATCTAGAACAGAAGGAATGATTGGAAAAACAGAGCTAGAGCTACTGGGAAGTGACGCTTTAGTGATAAATATTGGTAGAGGGCAAGTGATAGATGAAGAGAGTTTATACTCTGCTCTAAAAAACAAAATCATCTCAGGTGCAGCAATAGATGTCTGGTACAACTATCAACCTGAACCTGACAAAGATGGGAAAAAATATCCTACGCAATATCCTTTTCATGAGTTAGAAAATGTTGTTCTTTCTCCGCATAGGGGTGCATCACCTATGAACGATCTCAAAAGATGGGATGAGCAAATAGAAAATATAAGTCGATTTACCAGAGGAGAAGACAAATTTCTAAACATGGTCAATTTAGATGAAGAATATTAAAAAAATGAAAGAAGAAAGATTCTATCTTTCTGGAAAATGACAAGCTACGTAATGGTCTGGCTCAATTAATTCAAGTAGTGGTGTAACTTGAGA
>JAGLTB010000085.1 GCA_023270155.1 Candidatus Heimdallarchaeota archaeon
CAAATTTCTTGTGCTTTGTAACATCTTGGATGAAATGGACATCCTGGTGGTGGATCAATTGGACTAGGAACGTCTCCTTCTAAAATAATTCTATCCATTTTAATCCTTGGATCGGGACGAGGAATTGCAGACAGTAAAGAAACTGAATAAGGATGAGCTGTTCTTCTGAAGAGTTCACCTGTCGGACACATTTCCATTATCTTCCCTAAATACATAACTGCAACTCTATCAGAAACATGTTTAATAACACTTAGATCATGTGCTATGAACATAAACGTTAGATTGAAATCTATTTGAAGGTCGTGCAGTAAATTAAGAATCTGAGCTTGCACAGAAACGTCTAATGCTGAAACAGGTTCATCTAGTAGAATTACTTCCGGATTGATTGCTAAGGCTCTAGCAATTCCTAACCTTTGTCTTTGCCCTCCACTAAATTCATGGGGATACCTTAATGCATGGTAATCTTCCAATCCTACTTTAGCAAGAATCTCCAATACTCTAGATTCTTTTTCCTCATAGGTCATGTCAGGAAAATGAATATCATAGGGTTCCTTTATAATATCGAGAATCATTCTTCTTGGATTCAAGCTAGAATATGGATCTTGAAAAACCATTTGCAGTTGCCTTTTGATTGCAAGTTCTTCTTCTCTTGTCATGGGACGAAATATGTCTATACCTTTGAAGTATACCGACCCTTCTGTTGGTTCTTCTAGCTTCACTGCTACTCTTGCAGTTGTACTTTTTCCACACCCAGATTCTCCTACAAGACCAAGTGTTTCACCTTTATTAAGAAATAAATTAACTCCGTCAACTGCTTTAATGTTTGCCACAACTTTTGAAAATAGAAGTGATTGTTGACTCACTGGAAACCATTTCTTAAGGTTGATTAGGTTAACGATTGGTTGGTTTTTAGCATCCCAATCGGAGAAAAGATCAACGGTTTCATATTTTTCGAAAGAATCACTAACCATTTTTAAACCTCCTCCTTAACTTGATCTTTTTGAACTGTTTTTTCGCGCAAAGCTTCTTTACCTATATACATATCAAGTTCTTCAAAATGATGACATGCGACTCGACGTCCTCTACCGAATTCAATTTCTGGAGGACGAATACGACTACAGACTTCTGTTGCATATTTGCATCTGGGATGGAAGCGACAGCCTTTTGGAGGATTAATTAATCTTGGAACCATTCCAGGAATGGTTTCAAGTCTGGTTTTATCAACTTCTAAACTAGGGATACTTTCGAATAATGCGAAAGTATATGGGTGCTTTGGATTAAGGAAAATATCTTCTGTTAGTCCTGATTCTACAACTCTTCCACCATAAAATATGTGTACTCTTTTAGTTATTTCAGCTACTACACCTAAGTTGTGGGTTATGAGCATCATAGCTAATCCAAGTTTCTTCTGCATGTCCTTTATAATCTCTAAAACCTGTGCTTGAATTGTTACATCCAAAGCAGTTGTAGGTTCATCAGCTATAAGCAAACTAGGTTGAAGTGATAAAGCTCTTGCAATAAGAATACGTTGCCTCATACCACCACTAAACTGATGTGGATAATCTATAATTCTTTTTTCAGCATCTGGAATTCCTACTTGTTCAAGCATTTCAATGGCTATTTCTTTTGCTTCTTTTTTCCCACACTTTCTATGTAATGAAATAACTTCTGTCATTTGGTCTTCAATTCTGAAGATTGGATTAAGACTAGTCATAGGATCTTGGAATATCATTGCGATTTCCTTTCCTCTTATTCTCCTCATTTGCAAATCAGGGAGTTTAAGAAGATCTACTCCTTTGTATATGATTTCCCCTGAAATTGTTCTTCCATTTTTGTCAAGTATTCGAAGTGCTGATTTTGCGGTAACTGTTTTTCCGCATCCAGATTCTCCTACAATACCGACAGGCTCTCTTGGCATAACATCAAAAGAAACACCATCCAGTGCTTCTACTATTCCTGATTCAGTGTAGAAATATGTGTAAATATTTCTTACGTCTAATATTGGGTCCATTTTCATTACTCTCTTAATCTTGGATCTAATGCGTCTCTTAAAGCATCACCTAGCAAATTAAATGCTAGTACTACGAAAAATATCGCAAATCCCGGTAGTAAAGCTAACTCAGGATTAGTTTTTAACACCGTTTGTGCTTCATTAACCATTTGTCCCCAGGAAATTGTCGTTGGGCTCCCCAAACCTAAAAATGTAAGTCCTGCTTCAGAAAGAATACCACCTGCAATTGCTAGAGTTCCTATTACAATTATTGGTGCTAGAATGTTTGGAAGAATATGCACCATAATTATTCTTCTGTTGCTAGCTCCTAAGACCCTTGCAGCATTTACATAATCAAGATTATAGATTTGTCGCGTATTTGCACTAACTAGTCTACATAAACCTGCCCAGCCAAAAACACCTAGGACAAGAATAATCACTATTGATTGAGGTATTTGTCTTAGAAAAACTAATCTTCCTCTTCTTATGAATGAAACGGCTAGAATAGCAATTACTAGAAAAGGTAAAGCAAGAAACATATCGGTTAATCTCATGATTATTTCTTCTGTCCATCCTCTAAAATATCCAGCTAAAGCACCTAGAGTTACTCCTATTGCTAGAGAAAGTATAGTTGAGAAAATACCTACGGTGAGAGAAACCTCACTTCCTGCTAAAATCCTTGAAAACTCGTCTCTTCCCAGAATATCTGTTCCTCCTGGATATTTGAGATTTGGGTTTGAGAGTGCTCCTCCTCCGTTCCATGAATCATATAATGGAGTGATTCCTGTAGGACTATAGGGTACAAGCAATGGATAAACAATCGCTATAACCGTGACAATAATAACAATTGCACCTGATACGAGCGCTATCTTATTCTTCCTGTATCTTCCCCAGACAAGAGACCATTGTGAAGGACTTCGTTCTCTAAGAGTTCCATCTTTAGCTATGATGATCTCTTGTTTCTTTGCTGATGCTCTGATAAATCTCCATCCGATTTTTAGAACTATCCAAACTGATGCTATTATTAGAGCATAAACAATTGCGTAGGTACTTACTTTTGCTGATCCTGTGGCAAAGAAGATAGCAAAGAGAATAGCTAGAATAACTATAAATTCAGTAACATAATTCAAATAATAATGTTTCCAAAGAACTGATATTGATCCAATCCATCTCATGGAGTTTGGAAGTCTTTTTTCTTTCATGTAATTATCTGTTCTTTTGGAAAGATTTTCCAGTTGTTTCTTAATTATTCCTGACAATTCATATCACTCCTTTAATTATAAATCTAATCTTGGATCTACAGTTACGTAAAGTATGTCCGTAATTAGATTTCCTATCAATATCAGTATCGTAAGTACTGCCGTCGTACCTAAAATCATCGGAAAGTCGAGAAAACCTATAGCTATTATATATTTTTGACCTAAACCTGGCCATGTGAATAAGCTTTCAGTGATTGGTGCTCCTGCTAAAGCTGTTGCTAAGAATAATCCAACGAATGTTACTACTGGAATCAGAGTATTTCTGAAAGCATGTTTCCATGTTATTACTCTTTCCGATAATCCGTTAGCTCTAGCAGCTAGTATATAGTCTTGCCTTAATACTTCCAACATGGTTGATCGTACTAATCTAGTGTATAACGCCATAAAATTGAATGTTAGTGTGATTGTTGGCAAAACCATATGTATCATAGAATCTAATAATCTATCTGATACATTGCCCCACCAAGCTCCCCATCCTATACCCGTTCTCCATCCTCCTCCTCCAAGGAATGCCCATGTTTCTCCGCTAAATACTTTCGTTGGAGCTGGAATTCGATGAGCTTTAGCTGCAGGGAACCAACCTAAGCCATATCCGCTAAAAATATATATTAATAATAAACCAAAGACGAAAATTGGCATTGATTGCCCTAACAGTGCAAGAGCACTTGCTGAAGAATCAATCCATGTGTTCTGGTTCTTGGCTGCTAATATGCCTAAAGGAATAGAAACCAAGAGCGCAATTGCGAATGCAGCTAATTGCAGTTTTAGTGTTTCCCAAACTAACCCCCCAATGATATTACTAATTGCTTGACCTGATGTGAAACTATTTCCCATGTCACCATGTAGTAAATTGAAAAACCACATAACAAATTGAACATAAATTGGTTGATCTAAACCTAATTTACGCGTAAGATTAATCCTATCTTGTTCCGTTACCCTTTGTTTCCCAAGAAGAAGTAAAGAGACAGGATCTCCCATTCCACTTACCATAACGAACGTCATGATGCTAATGGCGATGAAGAGTGGAATTAAGGTCAGAAGACGACGCAGGATATAAGTTGTTACTCTTAATGAACTAACGTGTTTTATCCATTTAAAGGGACCAAAACTTCCCACTTTTCTGGCCATTTGAGAACCAGTTGGTTGTTGCCAATTGACGGGTAAAAATATACCTGTAACCATCATCATAATACCCATAATAAAAATATAGAAGCCTGGTTGAATCATTCCTATTAATTCAATATTAAAATAAGACGGCGTTGCATCAAGCGGATTGAAAGTTATCGGATTGAGAATTTCTGTTGTTGAGAGCTGACCCGAAACCACAGCACTATACCTCTCCGATGCAATAAACAGAGTTTGATTCATAGCAATGATTGCTGCCACTAATCCCACAAGCAATAGGAGTGCTGCAGAAATATCTGCTATAAGACCTCTCCTTTTGAAACCACCGCTTTGAAAAACTTGTCCCAATACTGTTGCTAGAACTGCAAAAATCATAACAAACCATAGAGTTGCAGATAGAACAATTATGCTACTTGGAACCTCATTAATCAAATATCTAGCTGTTAGTTTTTGATCCTCACCTACAAAAGTAAGAAGCTTATAGTCAACTCTGAAGGATAAAACTCGTACAAGATTTCCACTGCTGACTAATAATCCACTAGGGTTATCTGGTATAATCTCTGTTTCTGCAGGTTCAGAGTCGAAATTTATCGCGTATAGTGGAATGAACGCGGATGTAATTATAAGAACAAATCCAATAATCTTTAGTGAGACTGCTACACTTTTATCCATTATGAATCACTCTGGTAAATTAAGACATTATCTATCTTGTGTGTAAAAAACTGCTGAAGTTTTTATAAATGTTGTCTCAAATAATACAAATACAGAACAATAATTGGAATGAAAAGTAATTCTTTTGAGACATAATTATCAAATTATGATTAAAACTAGAACCAACGATAACAAAAAATATTTAAAGAAAACCAAAAAGAATGAAACGAGGGAACATCCAAAAGAAGAAATCGAAAGGGGCAGTGATCTAGCCTGGAATGATACCTCCTTGACGTGGAGGAAGTCGGTGGTTCAAATCCGCCCTGCCCCACCATATTATTTTTATGAATCGAATAATCCCTTAACACTAAGATAATGTTGCCCTGAATCTGCCAAGATAACTACTATGGTTTTGTCTTTGTTCTCTGAGCGTTTTGCAATTTCCTTAGCAGCTTTACATGTAGCACCAGAACTTATTCCAACTAAAACTCCCTCTTTGCTTGCAATTTCCTTACACATAGCAAAAGCATCATCCTGCTTAACCAAAAATATCTCATCAATTACATCACGGTCAAGAGTCTCAGGTACAAAACCTGGTGCTGTTCCCATCATTTT
>JAGLTB010000086.1 GCA_023270155.1 Candidatus Heimdallarchaeota archaeon
CAAATTGTACCGCCTGTACCTAAGCCTGCTATCAGAATATCTATCTCTCCCTTAGTTTGTTTCCACAGCTCTGGGCCAGTTGATAAGTAATGAGCTTTGGGATTTGATGGATTTATGTGCTGTCCAATGTAGAAATAATCGGGATTTTCTGCAAGTATTTCTTTTAGCTTTTGTCGCGATCCTTCCGTTCCTAGTTCTGCAGGAGTTAGAATCAGCTCCGCCCCTAGTGCTTTTAAAATTTGACGACGTTCTATACTTTGAATTTCTGACATAACTAAAATAGCTTTATAGCCTTTGATTGAAGAAATAAAAGCAACAGCCATTCCTGTATTCCCACTAGTACATTCAATAACTGTATCCCCAGGACTAATTTTTCCCTCTTCTTCAGCAACCCTAAATATTTGAAGGATTGGTCTATCTTTAATGCTGAAAGGATTCATAAACTCGCATTTTCCATAAATCTCATCATCTGGAAATAACCTGCTTAATCTTAATAAGGGAGTATTTCCAATTAAATCAATTATTTCAGCCACCGTATTCTCCAACTAATCACCCATTCATTCTTTTCTTTGAGCCCTATTTATTGAAAATTTAAATACTTATACCTTCATTTAATGGTAGAAAGTATCATGAATTTAGTAGAAGAAACTTTGAAAGCTGAAAAAAGAATCAGAAAATATATTATTGAAACTCCTCTTCTCCATTCACAATTCCTAAGCGAAGCAGGAAATTGTGAGGTTTATCTTAAGCTAGAAAATATGCAAATAACAGGATCTTTTAAGATAAGAGGAGCTATGAATAAGATACTTTCAGTACTAGAAGAAAAGAAAAATGTGGAATTTATTGCATCCTCTTCTGGAAACCATGCTTTAGCTTTTGCATATTCAACTAATGAACTTGGTTTAAAAGGGACAGTCTATCTACCAAACAATACTTCTAAAGCGAAAATAGAAGCTCTTCGGCATTATAATCTAGATATAAATTTCTATGGTGATGATTGCGTAAAAACTGAAACATACGCTCGAAGGATTGCAGAAAAGAATAATTCCATTTACATATCCCCATATAATGATTTACAAATTGTTGCAGGACAAGCAACAGTTGCTGTTGAATTAGAAAGACAACTTAAGAAATTTGATTC
>JAGLTB010000087.1 GCA_023270155.1 Candidatus Heimdallarchaeota archaeon
TACTGGAATTACTGGATTAGTGTTCTTATCCTTCCTTGGATTAGCTGCTTTAGAAGCACTAAGAAGACGCAGAAAATAAACAAAACAAACCTTTTTTCTTTTTTTTCCTTTTTCTTTTCAAAAAAAGTACAAACTATATTTTATGGTTCAAATCATATATGGATATTTTTCCTGAATAGTTCTGTTTGAGGAATAATCTTAATCAAAATTTCACTATAGTTCTTTATATCGAATTTTCCGCATGAATCTCTTTCTTATTAATTACTGCATTTAATGGTTATCTCTGCCATAGAGTAAGATTTTAAAACCTTCTCATAAACTCCATCGTGATTATAGAAACTGTTGGTGTCGAGTAAATGGCTAAGGTTGTTGGTGTACTCAAAAATCTTGTTTCTTCTCCTCATAAATTGGTAAAAATCCAAATTCCAAGAGAAAAAAGCAATGTATTATTAAGCTATATAGAAGACATAGATTACTTTGAACAAGTTATAGTTGATCCACAGAGTCCTAAAGAACAGGCAAGAATACAAAATTTGGTTGATAAATTTGAAGATTACAAAAAACGGTTAATTCACATTTATTCAATTCTACAAATTTCTTTGACTGAATTACTAAAAATCAAAGAAAAGGATTTTTCTCTTCTTCTAGATCTTAATAGTTTGTCCGCAGATTTCGATACTTTTTTTGAAAAGAACGAGGAGAGTATAACAACCAAATTTGAGAAACTCCAACAATTGAAAAAAGAAGAACGTATTCTTTCATCTTTATTGTTATTTCAAACTCAAGCTGAACAAGATGTGTTTTCTGTTGATTTGTTAACCTCAAGCTCAAGCACTTATACGTTTCTTGGTGAAATTCCTGCTTCTTATGAAGAACTAATCCGTTTTTACATAATGGAAGTCACATCCAATAAAGCGTTTTTTTGGAGCACTCCTTCTGATGGAAGCGGGTATAAGGTTCTACTTTGTGTAACTACAATGGAATATAAGAATCAAATTGAGGAAATTTTGAATGAGAACTATTTTGACTCAACAAAATTTGATCTCAACGTTCTCAAATCACTTGAAAATCTTTCTAAAGAGCAATCAATAGTTGAATCACATCAAAAAATAACAACAGATATTGAAGAAATAGAGCAAAATTTACAGAATCTCTCCTTGAACATTAAGGACCAATCCATTAATTTCATATCTTTAATATGGAAGAGCTTAAACATGCTATCGATTGAGGAAAAGGGAAGAACAACCGATAAGGATTTTACAATTTGGGGTTGGGTAAAGAAGAAAGATTATGAAATTATGATAAGTGAAGTAACCACTTCTTTAGGTTTTGAACCTAATATGTCAATACTAGATGACATTCCTTTCCCCCATAAAAAGACAAAATTAGAAGCGGAAGAAGAAATAGTCATAAAACCATTAGAATCTTATGAGAAGGAAGAAGCTTTGCATGTTCCACATTTAACTCATAGAGGAACCAAAGCTGAAGGTGGTTTTCTTTTTCCAAAAAAATCCTCTTTCGTTAAACTTGAATCAAGTGATAAATATTCAAGAGAATTCATCTCTGTAATTCATTCCTTAAATGCAGTTCATCCAATTAAAGTAGGTTCTTTGAATAAAGAAACTATTGAGCAACTTAATGAACAGAAAATTGAACTTAATCAGTATTTAGCAAGAATTAAGAAACTAAGTGAAGCTTTGAAAATTCAGTCTCTAGAAGTAAATATTGAGAAGAAATATCAAATAGTAGATGATTTATCACATTCAAAAGCTTTTATTGAAAATTTCTTGCGTGATTTTGAAGAGACTATATTGAATCAAACAAATGAATTTAATCAATTAGAAAAACAAAAGGAGCAAATAGAACTTTATTTACCTTTTGAACAAGAATTGAAAGAAAGAGGAATGGATGTAGATTTACTTGAAGGTGGATTCCAAACAATAACTCTATTGGGATCAATTCCTAGCAATCATTATAAAGCAGTTAA
>JAGLTB010000088.1 GCA_023270155.1 Candidatus Heimdallarchaeota archaeon
AGGTTTTCCCAATAATTTACTGCTAGTCCTGCTAAATATGCAGCACCTAAAGCAGTGGTTTCATTAACTCTCGGTTTTTGAACATTAACATTCGAGATATCAGCTTGAAACTGAAGAAGAGGTAAGCATTTTGTTACACCTCCGTCAACTCTAAGTACTGTGATAGGAGTATCTGAATCTTTACTCATAGCTTTGAATACATCTTCTGATTGGAAACATATAGATTCTACAGTTGCTCTTATAATGTGATCCCTTGTTGTTCCTCTTGTCAAACCTACTATTGTTCCTCTTGCATAGCTGTCCCAGTAAGGTGCACCTAGACCAACAAAAGCAGGTACAAAAAACACTCCTTGAGTATCAGGAGTTTCATTCATTACTCGCGTAAGTTCTTCTTTGTTCTTTAAAATCTCGATGCCGTTTTCCAACCATTGTATAGCAGCCCCTGTAATGAATACACTCCCTTCTAATGCATAAGTTAGATTGTCATCTATCTTCCAAGCAATTGTAGTCAATAATCCGTTTTTTGATTGAATAGCTCGATTCCCTGTGTTCATTAGCATGAAATTTCCTGTACCATAAGTGTTTTTTACATCTCCTGGTTCAAAACAGTTCTGACCAAATAATGCAGCTTGTTGATCACCAGCACATCCTGCAACTGGAATCTCGGATCCTATAATCTGTTTCTTAGTAAAGCCATAGAAATTCTTGTCGCTACTTGGACGAACCTCTGGTAAGATTGATTTAGGAATTTTCATGATTTCAAGAAGCTCATTATCCCACTCACCTGTATGTATATTGAATAGAAGCGTTCGTGATGCGTTTGAATAATCTGTTACATGCTTTCCAGTTAGTTTCCAGATTAACCAGCTATCAATAGTCCCTACTGCTAAATTTTCATTCTTTAATTGATCTTGCACTTTGCTTGAATTAGCTAACAACCACTTGATTTTAGTTCCAGAAAAATAAGGATCTATGACCAATCCTGTTTTACTATTGAAAGTCTCGAAAAAACCATCATTCTTTAATGCGTCACACATTTCAGCTGTTCTTCTACACTGCCAAACTATTGCATTATGTAGTGGAGTATTTGTTTCCTTGTTCCATGCTACTACAGTTTCTCTTTGGTTTGTTACTCCTATAGAGCATATCTGCACTGGATCAAGATTTGCTGAAATGATAGCATCTTTTACTACTTTTAGAGTATTTCTCCATATTTCATCAGGATTATGCTCAACCCACCCAGGATTAGGAAAAATCTGTTTGTGCTCAACATAGCTTTTCGATACTTCCTCCCCACTATGATTGAATATCATAGCTCTTGTTCCTGTTGTACCTTGATCAATACTTAGAACAAATTTCATACATTGAAAATAAAGAACTAGATAATAAATCTGTTTACGATTTTTGTTTCACAGCTTTCTTTGCTTTGATTGGTTTTTTTTCTTCCTCACTGTCCTTTTGTTTGGTATCATAATATCTTCCCTTCCAAGAAACTTTCTTACCTCTAAATCCATAAAAAAGAGATGTAACTATGATCACTATATTGATGATCATTGGAATTGGATAAATAATATAATAAAGCCAAAATCCCATTCCTCGTTTTCTCCAGTAAAGCCAAATAGCGATTGAATAAGCAAAGTAAGCTGCACTGTTTATTATAATACCAATAGTATAATCCCAAACAAACCAGTCTTCTTGGTTAATAAAGGCATCAATCATAAAGTAAGGAGCTAAGAGAAAGTAGATTATCCAAAATACAACAAACATAACTCTCCACCAAGGTAGAGTTAGTATTCCTCCCCATATCATCCTTCTAAAAGCTGTAAAGAAATCTGCGAACCTATCAGGATACATTCGAGTACTAACTAAATCTGTAGCATCCATAAAATTCAATCTTAATTCGTTTTCTTTAATCAGTTTAGACAAGGCTACATCTTCAACCAGTGAACCACTTACGGCTAGGTGTCCCCCAATTGTTTCATAACCTTCTCTAGTAAACATCATGTACTGTCCGCTAGCGATATACGAGTCTTTAATGTAAGGATTGTTTATATCCTTACGAGCCCCTCCAGCGATATAGCTTAAGTAGTAGAAGTAACTTATTAGATATTCATACCATTTTTCACAGATCTGATAGGGGAATAATGAAAATAACGCAGAATTTGTCCCTTTCAGATGTGCTACTGTTGCTTTTAGAGAATATGATTTATGTTTGGTATCTGCATCAGTAAAAAGTAATATTTCTCCTTTAGCTGCTAAATATCCTACATGACATCCATAGGATTTTCCTACCCACCCATCTGGCAGATTAGGATCAACAATAACTCTTACTGGGAATTTCTTTACCAGTTCAATGGTTTTATCTTGTGAACCCCCGTCAACGACAATTATCTCTTTGTTAGGGTAATCAAGATTTATAATTGTGCTTAGACACTTTTCAATATTAATTTCCTCATTTAGAGTAGGAACGATAATACTTACAAAAGGAAGTTCATCTTCTTTCAATTCTAAGAGTTGCCAACCATTAGTGCTATTATAAATTAGAACGATAAGATATGTTAAGCATGTTATAAC
>JAGLTB010000089.1 GCA_023270155.1 Candidatus Heimdallarchaeota archaeon
GAAACCATAAAATATTCTCCTAATTAAAACAAACAATCTCAAATAGAACATACATTTTGTTGTTTCTTAAAAATGATCAAAAAATAATTAAATAAAGTATGAAAAAGAATGTTTAAGTTGTTTTAATTGGTCCTTCTGGAGTTAGATAAACAGTGTGTTCATGCTGTGAAACATATGCATCAGATTTATCTGCTAAAACATGATATTGATAGAGCGCGCCTGCTTGCACTAATTCTCTAATTCCCATTTTTGCTTTGGCTACACCAAGTTCTTTATAGATCCATCTAGTAGCTACGGGTAAACGGTGATATTCTTTATCTATTAATCTTCGAACTTGTTTTGCAGCATCAGTTCTTAGAGGAAACCTACCTTCAGCTAATCTAACAATATAGAGTTTGGTTCTATCTGAATGAGATTCACCAGATCCAGTTGAAGCGAAAGTTTCTATAGCATATGCTTCATCTTGGAGAATCAGATTTCCTTTCCTTCCGGAAACATTAGGAATAGTTTTTGGTCCATGCACTCTGTAAGGTAGTAATAAATGACCTGAGAGATCTTTTATTGTTGTAAAACCATATCCTTCAATTATATTCTCTATTAAGTCACCGATTTTTCCAGTATACCCTCCTGCTCGGATGACTTTAACAGCTGTTTCAGTAGCTTCACGACTTGCTTTGATTAAGTCATTATGAACATCATTAAAAGCTACAGTCAAGGCGGTATCAGCAATAAAACCTTCATACTGAACACCAACGTCTATCTTAACCACATCACTTTTCTTTAAGACAAGCTCATCCTCCCAGGGACTAGTATAATGAGCGCAATGATTATTTACAGATACATTCAATGGAAAAGCAGGTTTCATTCCTGCTTCTGCAATCATCTTATCAGCAGTCTCACAAAGGTCTAAAGCCTTTACACCGGGTTTTACCATTTCCTTTAGATGCTCTCGAATTTTACTTGCTACTTCTCCAGCTTTTTTGTATTTATCTAAAGGAGTTTCTTCTTTTTCTTCTTCAGCTTCTTCTTCAGCTTCTTCTACTACTTCTTCCTTTGCTTCTTTTTCTTTGGCTTTTTGTTTAGTTTCTTCTTTTTTACTAGCCATCGATTTCACCAGAATGAATTTCATTCAATTTTAGGATATTTAACTTTGATGTTTAAACACCTTGTTGCTTTTTATTATTTTCTTTCTATCAAATTACTTGAAAAGAAAAATAAGAAAAAAAAGGAAAAAAGATTTAATCTAAATTGGAATTCCCATAAAAACACAGACTATCGCAGCTATAACAAGCAAACCTACCAAAATCCAGCTTGCTATGTCCTTGTTTGATCTGAAAGTTTGAGTTCTACTTTCTAGCCTTTTTATCATTACTAGTGGTCTAGGAGTTCTTCTGTACCAACCAATAATATCTACCTGGCTTCCAATTAATTTCTCAATTCTGAAGAGCGCTGTAATAAACCTCATAAAACCAAAAACTGGATTATAATCAAGAGTAATTATTCCTGATGGATCTTGTAGAACAACATCCTCGCTGAAATAATATCCAGGTGTTCCTCTCCCAATTATGGTTCCTTGAAGTCTTATTGGTTTTCCTCGTAACGGTGAAGCTTCTGCATATCCATCATCTGACACATCTGTAACTGCACCCATTATGGAAATCAAAGGTAAATCAGGATCTAATCTTGGATATTGAACTCTAATTCTCCAAATCCAAATCAGAGCAGCAAGACCAAAACCTCCTGCTATTCCAAGCCAAGACTGCATAGTATTTCCATATAGGAAGGTTAATGCTCCAGCTCCAGGTAGAATGATGATTAATGCGGGTGCGATATACTTCAAGAAAAGATCAACTAGGAATTCATCCCATAGAGTTTCTTTTATCATATCTTGGCCAAGTAATGGAAACGCTCTTTTCTTCCCCATCTCTTCTGACAAATCATCCAAAGCTAACAGTCTCTTAGCTGCAAGAGGGTGAGTAGATTGAAGTTCTAGAAAACCTGCCCAAGGACTTTCCAAATCCCATGCGGCTGCTTTGACAACCATTTCTGAATCAACTTCACCAACAGTTGTTTGAGCATATGCTGACATAACTAAATTATTTGCTGCTTTAATATCAAAGATGTTTAGTGAACGTGTTGCGTTTGAAAAACCTAGCCTTCTATATTCTTGGGTTCGTGCTCTTCTATCAACATTTTTATCATTTGCTGTAGTTGCGTAAGCAGCTTGAGTTTGAACCATTCCATAAGCAATCTTTACTAGAGCTGTAGACAATCCTTTTGGATTCTTCGTTTCTTCTCCAGCAAACCGATCTGCATAATACTCCCTTACTCTGCTTAAGAAGAGAACAAGGAATTGGCTAATAATATAGAGAATGTATGAAATTACCATAGTTGCAACTGCAGCTACTGCGATATAACCCGCTGCTTTACTGTCTCCACCTCTACTTCTCCCTGCTCCTCGTAGAAATGCTCTAGAGAAGATATAGAATACATACAGAATCATAGGTACTGCAGCTGCAATTGTCATGAATAAGAAATCGCGATGAGCAATGTGTCCCATTTCATGACCTACAACACCAATTTGTTCTTCAGGTGTTAATAGGTTAAGAATTCCATCTGAAATTACTATTCTAGCATTTTTCTTAAAACGTCCATAAGTTAATGCTGTTGGCATCTGATCATGAATCATTCCAACTTTCTTAATTGAGATGTTATGAAGCTGACTCTGATCAGAAACAAATTGTGCTAAATGCGGGGGTAATTGCATTGGATCTATCCAAGACATCTTGTATAACCATCTGAAGCTTAGATCCAGTAACCAAGGAGAGATAAGAAACTGTAAAATAACTATACCAACAGTTATCACAATCGGTAAAAGCACGAATGATGACATCCCTAATGCTATAGTAAAATCACCGACATAATACGCAATAGCAATTAGACCCATAACGACTGCATAAATCATGCCCCATAAAAATGCTAAAGTTAGTGTTCCTCTAAACATTATTCTAAGTTTCATAAGTATCAAGATACAAAAGATTCAACTAGTATATATTGCTTTGTTTTTAAAAAGAAAAAAGGGAAGATTAAGTTCTTTTCTTTCTTAATCTCTGTATTGTTGGAATTCCGAAAATAGCTATTAGTAATGGTAAAACTACTGCAATTGTTTTATCTGTTGGTTCTTCATCTTCTACTGGAAAGCTGAAGTCTTCACTTCTACTACCCTGAATATTTGTTAGAATAGTTCCAACAGAAGAAAATCCGCTTTCAATTTCGAGTAAGTCTAAGACAGTTGGAGCAATATCGATTATATTCATTCCAGGTACACTGACATTTTGCTTTATCCCTGGTCCAGCTGCAACAAATATTCCGTGCATGTCTGTATTATTATTCAAGTATCCATGCATTCCTTCATAACTTCCACCAAAATTACTCGATCTTCCTGGTTCTAGAAACACAGATATATTTACTCCTCTATTCACATGATTCATATCAATAGCAGAATTAGCTTCATTCACATAAACTGCTTGAATGCCATCTCCACCTCTTAAGTAGTCTGCAAATTCTTCAACTTTAGAAACATTAGTTTCTCCGATGAAGTATAATAAATCAAAGGCTGCATCATGTGCAATGTAAGGGCTTATTCCAGTCTGTGTTTCAGCATTGATAAAGAATGATTTTTCATCTAAGAAATATTGGTCATCTGCAACATCTGCCATACCATGATCTGATGCCAACACTACTACTGTTTCTTTTAATAAATCACTTCTTTCCATTTCTTCTAGGAAACGTGTTATTGCATTGTCTACGTTTTCTAGAACATCATCTACACGATAGGATTCTGTTCCATGATTATGTGTTACGAAATCAACTCCTGGCATCGTTGCAAACACTAAACCAATTTCCGGATGATTTTTAATAACATCTACTACTTTCGTTGCTACACCACCATTAGTTCTTATTTGATTTGTCCCAAGGTAATCGTAATCAAAAACATATTCTGGTTCTTTTCCTTCATAGAGTGTACCTGATTCAACATATGGCCAGCCAACTGCCATAGTAACTATTGCATTGTCTTCTGCATGTATTATTGCAGGTTCTGCTGTTAGAAGATGTAATCCTGTATTTGTATCTCTATAAGGATCAGTTGCATCATCAAATAATGAATAAGCTTTACTATCTTCCCAATCAAAATATGTATTCCCAAGTACTCCGTGTTCATCAGGATGATTTCCAGTGATCATGGAAACATGATTAACTGCTGTCACTGAAGGATTTGAGGGTATACAATATTCAGCTTTTATCCCTTGCTCAATCAACCATTCAATTGCAGGTAAGTCGGTTTTATCAAAATAGTCATGTCTAAAAGCATCTATGCTAAAAACAACTATTCTTGAGATTGTGTTTGATTCAGCTAACGAAGGTTGTTCTAATTCTCCTACATAGCTCAAAATGGTGATAGGGCTATAAATTACAAAGACTAAGAAAAAAGCCATCAAAATTACTTTATATTTCTTATTTTTCATAGAATTCACATAAAGTTTATCTTACAAGTAATAAAATTTTTCGTGTAATTTTACAATTTAATGAAAGAAATAACCAATTTCAAATAGAAAGAGATTAGACGATTGTAAAAATCTCATCAATATTCTCTATCATATAATCTGGAATAATTTTCTTTCTTCTTGTTCCTGGGGCTCCTTCTTTTCCCAAATAGACAAAATCAATTTTTGCGTTAGCAGCAGTTTCTGCATCAACCCAAGAATCACCAATAAATATCGTACTTTCTTTGCTATGCTTGAATTTCTTCATTATAAAGAACAAGCCTTCTGGGTCAGGTTTACAATTTTCGATCTCATCTCTTGTCAAAACAAAATCAAAGAAGTTTTTGAGTTCAAATTTTTCTAATGCATAATCTGTTAATTTTCGTGAATTATTTGTGTAAATTACAATTATATAGTTTAAAGATTTTAATTTCTCTAGAGTATCAATAGCATTTTCTGTAATAAACGCTTTTTCATATCCTCTCATTTCATATTCTTCAACAAGAGACCATGCTTTTCTGAACAGGTTACCTGATGAATCATTCTCTTCTATTATCTCGACTAGTTCTAGAATGGTGTATACTGTGTTTTGAATCTTGTTAAATTTATCCTCTTCCACCAAGTTTTTCAAAATTGATCTCATTTCATCCCTTACACCCATATAGTCTATATCTGATTGTACAAGTGTTCCATCAAGATCGAAGATGATAAGTGGTTTTTTTAGCATAGTGTGGTCAGAAGATGTTAAAATTACATTCTTAATAATTTATTGAATGGTCTTTACATCTTTAATATTATAGGTAATTTTTTATTAGTTTCTTCAATATTTTATTTGGTGCTTGTTTGACAGCTAACATACCTGATTTTCAAATCATACACTATGAACCTATTTACACTGATCCAAACGAGGTTTATGAGGAATTTTCTACTATTCTACAACGATTCAAAGAAATTGGTGAGGATGATGTTAATACAAAGGTTCTAGCTTACTTCTACGAGGGGATGCTTTACCTAATCAATGCAGATGTATATTTCAAGAATAAAGATTATCCACAATCAATCCAGAACTACGAGGAAGCTAACAAGCTTATTGTTCGTTCTAGAGCATCTAGGGGAAGAGAAGGAGACAGAATCTTTGATGAAATGGTCAAGTGGGTTAATTACACAGAAGGAATGAAAAGAATCTGTGGTAGTTTTGTTGAGCAAGATTTAGATAATCAATTATCACTACTTGAAGAAAGTCTTGCATTTCTTGATGAATTCTATCAAATAAGAAAGAAAGAAGAGAATTTTATAGATGAGAAAATTGCTCTTTCCCGTACAAATTATTCTAAATATCTTTTTAATAAAAGTTATTCAAGCAAATATGTAGAAAACAGTAAAAAATACAAAAGATATCTTCTCAAAGCAAGAACTGAATTAATGAAAGCAAATTTCTTTTATCAATCGCTTGATGATGAACTTGAAGAATTACAGAATCTGATAGATGAGATTACTAAACAACATATCGTTGCAAGAGCTGAATGGTTTTGGGATAAAGGTACAGAAAATATAGCTCTTAGTCAGTTTACTGAAGCACTAAGATTTTTTGCTATTGCTTCAAAATATTATGCAAGAGCAAGTGAGATATGTGAAAACTTCATGGAACAGAGGTTATACCTTGCTCTGTCAAAGATTACTTCAGCAAGCCGTTTTGAAGCTGAAGCTAATGAACTGTACAAACGGCAAGATAATCCTGAACAGGCAAGCAAAAACTTTCTCAAAGCTGTTGAGATTGTAGATGTAGCATTAGGTTTTCTAGCAACAATAAAAAATGAGATGTTAATCAATAATATGACAGCACAACGATCATTCTATGAAGGTCTTGCTCTTGAAACTGAAGGTATCTTCTTTTTTGACCAAGAAAATTTCAAAGAGGCCCTTACTAAATTTGAGTCTGCAATAAAGAAACTAGATGAAACACAGCGGAGTGCAACTGAAGGTGGATTAGACCAACTCTTGGAATTTGTTAGGTTAGCAAGAAGTGAAGTGGATGGATATATTTCCATGGCAAAAACAATGATTTGAAGAGTGAAGAATTAACGAAAATCATTACTTTGTTCTCATCATTATTTTGTTAGTTTTAGTAGGAAAGAAAAATTATGTGATTCAACTAATTCATAGAAAACCTTAAACTGTACAAGGAAAAAGTTACATGAGGAATTCGCCCGTGACGAAACAACGGTCTCCGATTCTTCTGAATATGAATTGCGATGGGCGAACGACAGAGGCGAATTCTTCATTATAGTTTTAATAGAAAAAACAATTTTAATAGAAAAAAGTAAAAAATAAATGAGTTAAGATTTGAGCACTCTGATGAAGTATTTTTAGTGAACTTTCTCAATAATTTCTTTCAATTTATAGAATGCTAATCTTCTGTAACCTGTTTGTGCAACAAGTCCATATGTATTTATTCCTCCGGTGCTGTCCTGAAGAGAAGTATAGATAAAACCATGTACTCTCTCATCATTTACACATATATCCAAGATTCTTTCAAGAGCTCCAGCTTGTATTCTTTCACCGTACATTACAGGAGAGAGTCCAAACTCTGTTATCCAGAACTCTTTAGATGTATTTGTCAATTTGTCTAAATAGAAGTTAAGCTCATCTAATTCTCTTCCATGAATAACATAATAATCGAATCCCATAAAATCCAGAGTACTGTTTTCCCATAAAGGTTCAAAGACATTATTTTGGGCATCAAAATCTATGAAAGATAGCTTTATACCAATTTTAGTGTCACTAGTGAGAGAATGAAGGTAATTTGAAGTATCATTGATAACCGATACCCAAGTTTCAACTGTTTGAAGTTCTTTAAGAAAAGCAGAAGAATAACCAAATGGTTGAGGGTAAATCATCAAGAAGTCTGGATCACATTCTTGGATTAGTGTGACCGATTGATTTTCCAAGGTTTCAGTATACTCTGAAAAACTGACATTTTGATAGGTCCATGTGTTTAGGCTATAACCATAGGCAGTAAGAAGCACTTTGAAACCATTTGATTTCAATTCATCAATAACTTCTTTAAATTCGGTCAGACTTGAATCTAATAGTTCTTGCCGAACATCTATTTTCACAGTAGATACCTGTAATTCTTTTAGATAATCTAGCTCTTCTTGAAAATCTCTTTGAAACGCTTCTTGGTAATCAGCAATATTCGACACTGAATAGGATATAGAATCCAAAGCTATTCCTATTTCAAAATCTGTTGTTAATGGAAAAATAGGTTGATATTTAGACGAAGTATAATCACTATATGAGTTCATTACACCTATACCTTGAAAATTATAGACCAATAGAAGAATGATTAAGAGTATAAATACTCCTTTTGTCCCTCGATCTGCAAATTTTTTGAAGGTTGAAAAAGCGGATTTCTTTTGATCGTCTGCTTCCTTTTCAACATCATCAAGAAAACGACTTCCTCTTCTTGGTTTCACTGCCTTCTTTTCTTTGGTTACTTCTTTAACCTCTTTTTGTTTTACAATTTTCATTGGGATGCAGAGAGGTATCAATATGAGAGCAGGATAAGCATAATTTAATTGACCACTGAAAAGAAATGCTTGAAATATTGCATAACCAATAGAAGGCATTACAATTATCCATTCAAGAGATTTGGGGAAGATTATTGCTATTTCTGAAGCAATTTTGTTCAAGAATAAACAAGAAGTAAGGTAAGCTGTTATGGTTAGGAGAATGTTCATTATTCTTCTTGGCCAAAATGAATTTCCTATTCCAACAAAGGAAAGGATAGTTACTGTTAAATTATGGACCAAAATAAGAAGACTTCCTACATAACCTAGAATTGAAAGATCACCAAATCCAAAAAAGAAAATTAAGAAACTTCCTATGAAAATAAGAATACCGGATATAACATATAGATACGTTTTTTCATATTCTTCATTCTTAAGAGAAAATTTCACAAATCCCTCATCTTTCTTGAAAAGATTAATCGTATTTTGGGATAAGAAATTGAATAGTTCGGTCAAAAAAATTGTAATTGGTCGAATACTAACTATAAAGTTGAAAGCTATACTCATGATAGCTAAAACAAAAGCTCCTCCAAAACCTAACACGGACATGTTCTTCAATCTATAACTTCTAAAGCGTTTAAATGTCTTACCATCTATTTGCATTCCTTTTAGATAAGATGATCATGTAGATCTTTTAAGGAGCCCTTGAAATCTGGCTTAGTATCTGATGTGATTAAATCTTCATTCTCTAATGCGTTTTCAACTAGAAAAGTCTTGAAACCATGTTTTTTTGCTCCCATATCTCTAAGACCATCGTTTCCTATTACAAGTGAGGATGAAGGATTTGCATCAATTTTTCCTAAAATCTCAAACCAATATTTGTCGTTTAGTTTACAGAAATTACTATTTTCTGCATGAGTAATTAAATCAAAAAACTTCTGAGGAATTGCTCCCCATTCCATTCGTTTTTCTATTGCGATGAATGGATAAACAGGATTCGTAGCTAGTACCACTTTAGCATTTGGATAATTTTCTTTAATATCTTGTAATAGAAGAATTGCTCCGTCCATTTGAGTTATTAGAGGTTTAATAGCATTGAAACCCTTTTGATAGAATTGCAGAAATCTGTTTCTTATTTCGTCACAGTTCACTTCAAATTTTGGACAGAAGTCAAGAAGAAAATCATCTAAGGCAGTTGTATCTGGATTATTAGCTTTTTCCATTACATCAGTTGAGCTGAGCAATTCCTTGTAGAAAATCTCAGGATTTGGAATTAAATCGATAAAAGATTGTGATGCTGCACCTAGGTAGGTTTTGATGAATATCTGTAAATCAAAGTTTATCAAAGTGCCATCTAAATCAAAAAGAAAAGCTTCATATTCCATTTTATCACATCATGATTGATCTAAGAACTTATACTCAGTATCTATACAGATTCCAATACAACCAGGTCCAGCGTGAGTAACTATTGTCATTCCCACAGGACTTATAGAGATATTGCATTCTAAGGGTTTAATTTCCTCTTCAATATATTTCTTTAATAGAAGCGCTGAATCGGGATTTTGAGCATGCATAATGTAAGCATTAAATTTCTCAGGCTTACCCTTTTTCTCATAGATAGAAAGAAAAGATTCAATGACTGCTTTTTCATGTCCTTTAGCTGTTTTAATAACCTCCATTTTTCCATCAATGAAATTGATTACAGGTTTCATATCAGCTAATTTTGCAATCCAATATTTCGAACGGCTTAGCCTTCCCCCTCGATGAAGATATTTTAAATTAGCTACAGTAAAACCAACCTCCAATGTATCTCTATACTTATCTAATTGAGGGATTATTGCTTCAGCTGATTTTCCCTGTTTAGCCAGTTCTGCAGCTTTTATAGCTATTACACCTATAGCAAAAGTAGCAAATTTCGAGTCATAGATATAAATTTTTGCAGGATTTTCAGCTTTCTTTTCGTACATTCTCCTAGCATTGATTGCTGTATTGTAAGAGCCAGAAATACTTGATGAAATTACTACATTTATTATTTCATCAGCTTCTTTTCCTAGCTTTTCAAACAATTCATATTGATGTTGTAATGTTGGATTTGCTGTCTGTGGATATATCTCTGAAGAGTGAAATTTCTCATAGTATTCTTCCAGGTTCAAATCAATGTGTTCATAAAATATTTCATCACCAAATCTAATAACAGTAGGAACAGTTGATAGATTGTATTCTCTGATGAATTTTTCTGAAATATCTGCAGCACTGTCTGTCATAATCTTTACTGTCATAATAGAATCTATCTCAAAGAAAAAGGAAGATGAATTTAAACTTTACTTACTAAAGTTTAGTATTCAAAATTTCTGGTCATAACTACACAGATTGTTCATAAGAGCAAAATATTTAAGTTAGGTGTTTGAAGCATGTTTAGAAGCTACCAGGAAAAGAATCTTATGTCCAAGAAAATCTTCACTACTTCAGCAGTTTTCCTTACAATTCTATTGTTTGTAGGATTACCTATAGCTCAATCATATAATCAGACTACAATCGTTACAAACATTAGTAGGAAAAGTGATACTATAGACAATATAAAATTCAGTGCAAATGATACACTTCCAGATCGTCCAATATTATCAATCATCAAAACAATAAACGGTTCAATAGTAGCACCTAATGTGATTCAAGTTCAACCTAACACAACAATTAGAGTTGATGTATCGATAAAAAACATTGGAAATAGAACAGCATACAATCTAACTTCTACTGACCCAGGATTTGAAGATTGGGCTCTTTCAAGTTTAAATTTAACTACTCAAAGATTTGTAAAAGTAGGAGTCAACGCAACAATTTTCTACTTCTATTTCTTCACATCAATTATCGAAGGAAATTTTACGATAGCATCAACAACAATAGACTACATTGGGAGAAACGGAACAGAGTTAAATGAATACAATGCTAGATCTCAAAGATTTTATATTATCTCAATAAAAGAGGAGAATATAGCTATAATAGAAAGGAGTCTCTGGATTAAAATATTCTATTATTGCTTAGGTATCAGTGCAGCTTTAGGCGCAATTGTCGGTGTGGATGTACTAATTCTTCGACGAAGAGCTGGAAAAACTAAGAAACCAGGTAGAAGAGGATCTGAACCAAGAGAAAAAACCAAGCAACAGCAGAAACGAAAAGTAAAGAAAAGAAGATAAGCTTCCTTTTAATTCTTTATCCAAGAAAGTTCTACAAATCTCATATTTTATATATTCCAATTAACAAAAGATTCTGATGGCTATCAAAGAACTCTTAGAAATGCAGTTAAAATTCCTTCTAGTAGGTGGAAAAGGAGGAGTAGGCAAAACAAGTGTTGCTTCAACATTATCTATTGCACTAGCTGAATCAGGAAAGCGAGTTTTGATTATCTCCACTGACCCAGCTCATAGTGTTTCAGATTCATTTGACATGGATTTTTCTTCTGGAGAAATAACAAAAGTCGAAGGAGTAAAAGGAGACTTGTTTGCACTTGAAATAAATCCTGAAACCGCGGGAGATGAGATATCAAAGGCCATTGGTCAGCAAGTGGATTCTGATCAATTTGCTAGTATATCAGCTATGCCTGGTCTATCCGAATTACAAGGTTTTAGTGAGGATATGAAATCTATACCACCACCGGGAATGGATGAAGCACTTAGTTTTGCAAAAATTCTAGAATATGCTGAAGATGAATCATTTGACACAGTGGTATTAGACACAGCGCCCACTGGTCACACATTACGATTATTAAACATACCCGAGTTTCTGGATTCTTTTCTAGGAAGGATGTTGAAAATGAAGGCTTTCCTTTCAAATGCTATGACGATGGTTAAATCTTTGTTTGGAGGAAATCAAGAGAAGGATAGAACTGTTGAAACTCTTGAAGCAATGAGAGAAAAAGTCCTAATTGCTAGAGATCAATTAATGGATCCTGAGAAGACACAATTTGTGAAAGTTATGATCCCAACAATGATGAGCATTTTCGAAACTGAAAGGCTTGTTGAAGAGCTAGATCAACATCTGATACCTCATAGATACGTTGTTGTAAATATGGTTAATCCTGATAACAAGGAATGTCAATATTGTACTCATAGAAGACAAGAACATCTAGGAAACATAGATTACATTAAATCAGCTTTCCGCAATGATGACATAATTTCAATTGAAGCATTCGATCGTGAAATTAGAGGACTAGATATGTTATTTGAATTTGGTAAAGTTCTCCTTTAATTCAAAAAAAAGTGTGAATACATGTCAATGAAAACAGGAACAACAACAAGAAGCAGCGAACATTCTGGGGATGAATATGCTGATGCTCATAGTCATTTAGTTCCAGATTGGTTCACTTTAGAACAAATCTCTAAAATCACTAAAAAAGCACAACAGTCAGGAATTAAAACGATCATTAATAGTGTACTAAAACCAGAACACTACTCTTTTGGACTTAAAACAATTAAGAATAAGGGAATCTATCTTTCTACTGGAACTGAAATCACAGATGATACTCTAGAAAACATTCAGAGTTTAAAGGAATTCTTCACGTCGAATCAAGAGAACATTGTTGCAATTGGAGAAATAGGGTTGGATTTCCATTGGGTTAAAGAAGAAGAGAAGAGGTCAAAACAAGAAGAATACTTCAAAGAATTGATTCAATTTTCAATTGCTCATGATAAACCCATTGTAGTTCACTCGAGAGGAGCAGAAGGTAAAGCTATTGAAATACTCAAGGCTACTGGTGCTGAAGATGTTTTAATGCACTGTTTTGAGGGGACAGCAGAGCAAATAAATGATGTTATGAGAAGAGCTTGGTATATATCAGTTCCATCGAGTGCAGTATATAGAAAAAATTTCCAAAAAATCCTTCAACTTGTTTCTTTAGATAATTTGATGTTTGAAACAGATAGTCCATTTCATTCACTTGAGAAAGGAGAGAATAACACTCCATTAAGTATTCCAACTCTGGTTAGAAATGGAGCTAGAATACTGAAAGTAGAAGAAAAAGAACTAGCTTA
>JAGLTB010000090.1 GCA_023270155.1 Candidatus Heimdallarchaeota archaeon
CAAAATTGCGTTTACATCCTTTTGTAGAATACGATAGGCTCTAGTTAAAGGAATTAATGGAGAACCTTTATCCACTGAGTCCTTCAAAGCGAATTTTTTTGTTTGAAGGAAATCAATCACTACTATTTCTTCGTTATGCAGAATGATGTTATGTTCACTGTAATCTCCATGAACATACTGCAACTGAAATAAATCATAAAGAAAGTCGACACATCTCTCCATTAATTCAGATGGATCATCAAAGTACTCTTTTGAAAAATCTTTCAGCAAGGGTGAAGGTCCTGTATTGTCTCCAATTAATTCCATTGAAAAACTGAAATCATGCCATTTGTAAGGTTGAGGAACTGGTAGCTTCAATTCGAATAAATCCATCGTCTTATAATATTCCAGCTTTGCAAAATGCTTGATTATTCCGTAAGGAGATGTCCCACGGGTACTGTTAATTTGATGTCTATGTGTTGTTCGGTATATCTTATAACTTTTTAAAGCAACTTGACGTTCTTCATAATCTATTCCCCAACAAACAAATGCTTCTTTCCCTTGTCCTATTACTTGATAAGCTTCCTTGATAAGATCATTAGCTAAAGCCTCCGCTAAGGCTTCTTGGGGGGTAAGCTCATATGCTGAAACTCCTGTTTCACGCCACATCCAATATTTTTCGTTCATCACTTTTACGCACATCCTTAGGAAGTATCAAGACAGAATAAAATGAATGCAGAGAATAAATTAGAACAATTGCAAAAGTAGTTAAGAATAAGAGATTAGCTCGAGAACCGAGGTGTCACTGTATTTAGCAATCGAAGACCAACAAAATTCTCTGTTATTTTATTTATCGCATTCATTTTGCTCTATGACACCTCCTTACTGTACTGGATAAGTGTTCTAAACAGCATTTATAAAAATTTCTAAATCTGGTAAAAGACGCAACCTATTCCTCTTCTAGGACACGTTGCATGTGTATATTACAATCTTTACACACTAAAAAATCAACTGAATCCTTGTCTTTATAGTATATAGTATAGAACATAGGTTTTTTGCACTTACCGCATTTGATATCAGATACCTCTTCAGATACAAATAACAATTCTGTCATATCTACCTTGGGTGTTATATATTTGGACATCTTACTCTCCTAGTTTGTGTGAGTCTTATAGTTATACAAATTAACACACGGTTATTAATATATATTATTTTTTGAGTAAAATTGTCCTTATGTATAAAGTTAGATAAATTATGAATAAACATATATATGTGTGAATAATCGCTCATAACGTTATGCTTGGAGATATTTACAACATAAAATTCATCCTTCCTAACATCGGAGAAGCAGAAGGAGAACTAATTAGAATAAAAGGACCTCATCTTACAGAACTTATAAATCGTGAGCTCCCAATCAACTCTAGGGTATTAAAACGAGAAAATCTTTTTCTCATTCCTGTGAGTTTTATTTATGCTATTGAGAAACCTACTATAACTGCAAAGAGGGGAGACATCGTTTTTGAGCCAAATTCAAAAGCTATAATCGTTCTAATAGAGGACAGGAAATTTGATTCAAAAATAGCTGTTATAGGTTCAATAGTTAAAAATTTGAAAATTTTTGATAAATTAACCCAATCTACTGGTGTGCGTATAGAGAGTCTTAATGGGTAAACTTTTTGCTCTACTTGCTCATCAATATTTTTATAAATAGATTATACGTCAGTAAGTCGAAAGGTAATTTAAGGGATAACTATGAGTAGCCGTCAAAACATTGGTGAAACGTTTAGATCAATAAGAAAAGAAATTGGAAAATTCGAATTTAGTGATAAAGTTTTAGATATAATTTCCATTACAGGAGTAGTATTGTTCATAATATCATTTATCTCTGTTTTCCTGTCTGATAAATTCAACATAGTAAATGTTGTATTCATGTTATATCCTCTAGCTGTTGGTGGTTTGGCAGCAGCTTTTCGAATGAAAAGAAGAGATAAACCAGAAGAAACACCAAAAATGTTCAGAGAATGGATAATTGTTATGAGTTCTATTACAGCAATTGGTGTAATAATTATTATAATTGCACATATTCTCTTCTAAAAGTAATAGTATATCAGCAATTTTTTTATATCTCGTTGGAAATACATTATTTAATGACTCATGAAACTTATCGAATCTATTCAAGAGTTTTAAAGTTTGGACAGAAAATAGGACTCCGAAGATTCATAGAAACTACAGTTTTTGCAATAACTATCTTTGCCATTACTTCAGTTTATTTTGTAGTTCTCACTCGATCTGCAGCATCAACAGGTCTTTCTGCATTTACAGCTGCAGGAACCTACATCTTCTTTCCTCTAGGTTTATTTGCTGAAATTGCATTAATCTTAAGTTATTTAGAAAATAGATATCAAATTGATATTTTTGGTGATAATATAAACAAATTCTTTGGTATCTTTAGCTTCATATCGATAACTGTTATTATTTTATATTCAGCTATTCCTGGATTGTATCTAAATGGAGAATTAAATGCTTATAATATTTCTATCATAGTTCTTTTCTTCTTGCTTGCTTTAATTGAGACAGGGTACTTCCTCTACTCTTCCCCAAGATTGGTAAGATCAGAAACATTTGGATTGGAATATCAATTTTCAAACATGGAGAAAAGACTCAAAGATAAAAGATTGATTGACTTACCAATTGAAAAAGCAATCAATAAGGGCTTAAACGCTTTGAAGAAGAGAGTCACAAAAGAAGGTTTATGGGGAGATTTGAGTCCAGTTTATGAAACAGCTTGTGTTCTTGATTTATTCCATACATTGGGATATAACAAAGATACAGAGTGGATTATTTCGACTACAGAAGGTAGGAAAACCTTTACTTTAGGTCAAGCAATTGACAATATAGAAGCTATCGTAAACACTGCAGAGACCATAGAAACCTCATTTGAGCAGTTCTATGTTATGCATGCTCTTAGCTTATTTAATCCAACTGTATTCGATAATAGAGATCAGGAGATAAAAGATTTTCATGAATCGATTTTTGAAGATACAGAATGGGATTTCATTAATAAACTAAACAGATTTACTCCCAATCTTAGATCACGCACAACTCCTCTACATTTAATAATGGCATATGTTGGTGATGTCACTGGAAATATAACTGTCCTCGATAGAATGGCTACTTTGTTCTCAGCTACCATTGAAATCGTCATAAAAAGAGGATATGCTCGTTTCTCCACATCACAAACAGGGAAAACACCAATAGAAATGTTTGCTAGACTTATGCTTGCCTTACATGATATCAGGAGAGCTCCTACAAGAAGACAACAATTCATTCAAGCCATTATCGGAACACAGTTTATTGAGGGTTCTTGGGCAGGAAATGTAGGAACTACTGCATATGTGATTCAAGCTCTCATTCCAAGTGAAAATGCCGATTCAATATCATTGAAGAAAGCTGCTATCTACTTAGCCGCAATTCAAGATAAAGAAGGATTATGGGGAGCAAACATAGAAGATACAACAATAGTTCTGAAAGCTCTAACTTCTCTAAAAAGAATGGCAGAACAAGAAACTGTTTAAAAGCAATTCTTTTTTTTCTTTATTATACATAGTTGAGAAAAGATTACTAATTTACATAGAGGAAATGAAAATGAGTACCGTTTATATTGCTTGTTCTATGATTAGATCAGTGGGAATCGATTTCTCTCTCCTAGAAATATTAGAAGAGTGGATAATTGATCAGCATCTAGAACCTTTTACTCCAGGAAAAATGGATGATACATCTCCAGATGTTATTTTTAAAAGAGATATGAAGATGCTAGAAAAATCAGATTTCATCGTTGCAGATGTCAATGAACCCTCCCATGGAGTAGGGATGGAGATTATGTATGCTTTTGAACATGGGATGCCAGTTATTTGTGTACTAAAAAAGGAAAACAGACCATTTTCGAGGATGGTGGATGGCAGTCCTCATGTTTATTTGATCGAATATGATAATAAACAAGATTTGAAAATGCAGTTAGAAAGAATTATATTTGAAGATTTATCAATAGAGTTTTGTGAGGTTTGCCAGAACAAGACCGTCCATTTTGAGAAAATTTGTAAAAGATGTTAAAAAAATGGCAGCCCCAAGGCGATTTGAACGCCTGCCTCAGGATCCAGAGTCCCGTATCCTTCCAACTAGACTAT
>JAGLTB010000091.1 GCA_023270155.1 Candidatus Heimdallarchaeota archaeon
CCAATTCCTCCAGGAAGCGGTTTAGGATCGAGTGATATTGGGAATGTTAGTCATGAAGTTCCAACAATTCATCCATACATTGGAATAAGTGAAACTGAGATAAATGGTCATTCAAAGGATTTTGCAGCTGCATCAATATCCGAATATGGTCAGGAAAGGATGTTAGTAGCTGCTAAAGCTCTTGCAATGACTGCTATTGATGTTTTTACAAAACCAGAACTTTTAGAAAAGGCAAAAGGAGAGTTCGATAAAGAAAAATAATTCAGATACTTGAAATGAAACATCACCCTTTTTTCACTAAAGTCACGTTTCATTATTCAAGCTTTAAAAATAAAGTATCAGAGTTAATAGATGTTACGTAGGAATGTCCTGCTTTTGAAACCACATAATGTTTTTAACTCCCTATACAGATTAATTTTAAGGTCGATTTGCAATGGTAGCAGCAAATGAAATATTGGATTCAAAAGAAGTGTTAATTGAAACATTCGAGATTGCTGAAATCAATTTTCTTCAATCTTTTAAAGGTATTAAATCTGAAATAGTTTCTCAACAATTTCATGATGATGTCAATCACATTGCTTGGATAATTGGTCATTGTATATCTCATATGGATTTATATCTTTCAGTTTTTAGTAAAGAAAGAAAACTAACAGATATTCAAAGAAAATATCACGCTTATGGAGTTTCAAAAAACGAAATAAAACAATTTCCATTTTCGTTTAGGGAATTGATTGATATTTATTTATCTATCTCAGAAGAATTTGTTGAAAAACTCAAATCTCTATCTGAAGAGGATTTTAGCAAAATAAAAATCCCAGATAGTGATGAAAATTTTAGGCAAATGATGCAACGAATCACTTTACATTATATGGGACATACAGGACAAATAGTTCTTCTTCGTAGAATCTTTGATGATCCTTTTTGGAGTTTTGTAGGTGGAGTTTCAGAAAATGCTAGAAACAAATTAAGGAAAGAATGGATAGAATGGTGGGAAGAAAATAAAACAAAGTATCCCTAGAATGTAATAGAAAAAACTATAGTTTTTATTGGCATTCAAGAAAACTGTTTAAATATTGAAACCTTTTTCAATAATCATGAAATCTATTTCGAATTTTGATCCCGAAAAAGGAAGAGAATTCATATTTAGTCATAAAGATCCTTATGTAAAACTAGCTTATAAGAGGGATATTGATGGATTATCAAAAACTTCCTCAGAATTTCTCAATTTTCAAAAGAAGCTTCTTCTAGAGAGAGGATTATCAAATTTGCTTGCAAAACAATTAGAAACTGGAGCATGGGAACCCCCTGAGAAAGATGATGTTTTTGGTCCTCTACAAAAATCAACTATTTGGACATTGGTTCTATTTGCCTATATGGGATTGAATGGTACTAAAGTATCTGAAATAGTGAAAGCAGTTGATTATATTTTTAATACTCAATTTGACCATGATGAACAAACATTTCATAATAATCATCCCGTCTGGGGAGATTTCATGCAATCCCACAATTCAACGATTCTTCGAGCATTACTTCAACTTGGATTTGAAGAGAGAAAGGATGTTAAAGAAGCAAGTATTCATCATCTAAATCTTATTTATGGTAATGAAGGGTTATGTAAATACAAGAAAGGCGATTATCGATGTGGTTGGGGATTAACAAAAAATATTCTATTCTTCAATGAATGGCCTGAAAGCTGGAGAAATGAGAAATTTGAAGAGAGCGTTAAGGTTTGTCAAGATTACCTTCTAGCATATGATCTTTCAAAAGCTGATTATCCTAGAGAACGTCAAAATCCAAACTATAAATGGTTGAATTTTTCTACTTTCAAAACATATCATAGTGATATCTTTGAAGGATTAGAAGCACTTGTTCGGAGTGGAGTAAAATCTCACCCTATTATTACAAAAACCTTGAATGCAATTGGGGGTAGATGTGTGGATAATCAAACATGGATATGTGGATTAAACGTTAATATGAAATTAAAATTGGAGAAAAAGGACCAATCTAGCCCTTGGCTAACCTTGAGAGGATTGAGAATCAACAAAGCATTAGGTACCTGATTAGATTTGCACAATTATCCTAGTTTAGCTCATTTTTCCTACAGGGGCAAGGTAAACTGTAAATTCATCTTCTCCATCTAATTCGAACAGTGTGTCAACTACATCTTGATTGTAAGCTGCAATTGCACATGTCCCTAATCCCAACGCTTCACATGCTAAATACAAGTTTTGACAAATATGTCCAGCTTCAATAGCAATTACTTTGCTAGACGCAATTGTGTATCTCCATTCCATACGATAAGGAATTGCAGCCCACACAAAGATTACACCACCTTTTGAAATAAAATCTGAAAGAAAATGTTGCATAGATATTTTTTCAATTAATTCCTTTTCTCTGTCACCTAAATCCTTCAAATGTTGTAACTTGTGTTCAATTGCTAGATATCTATACAATCCTGGATTTAATCCTTCCACATGTGTGACAATTAGATAAGTCTCAAATGGATGTCTTGCACCGCCACTTGGTACAACTCTTTTTGTTCCTGAACCATGATGTTTGGTTACTTCATGTACTCCTTGTGTTGACCATAAAAGAAATGAAAATTCTTCAAATGTTAGAGGAGTGTCTGTATAAGTTCTGTGACTTCTTCTCATTTCCAGAGTAAAAAATAATGGAATCTCTTTTCCACATTTAATGTCATCAATTTTAGCTAAATCTATGAGCTTTTCTTCTTCTGAATAAGGTTTCTGTAGAGGTGGATTGGGAACTTTTTTCTCTTGATCTGTTTGAAATCCTTTGGGAAATTTTTCAATATCTTCATCAAAGGTTCTTAATATTCTTCTATATTTCAGAATTACATCACGATCGAATGACATAATTTACATAAAATATCGTAATTTATAAGAATTTTCGAGTATTCTTAGTTCAAACTTACAATATATAGAAAGAAAGAAAAAAAAGAGAGGGGATTAAATCTACAGCTGCATTTCTATCCAATATGCTGGATGATCAGATTGTCCTTCTTCAATGTACTGGGCACCAAGAACTGTTCTTCCTGTACTGAGAAAGATATGATCTATTCTATCAGCTGCGGGTGTTCCCCATCTTAGAGACCAAGAATCTTCAAGTCCAGCAGCTATAGTCAGATTGTATTCCTGAGAGTAAGCTCTGAAATTAAAATCACCCATAAAAATTATGTTTGAAAGACCTGTTGTTCTACTTAGCATTTCTTCTTGTTGATAGACTGTGGTTATGTCTTCATCACCTGATGGATGATTTACAAATACATTGAAGATAGAACTACCTACAGTAATCTGAACTTGTGATGAACCTATTTGTTCTTCATCACTGAACATGAAAAATGATTCCGCATTTGATATAGGGAATTTTGATAGAATTGCGCATCCATACGTGTTAGTAACTGTTTTCGGACCATAGTATGAATACATGTTTAATTTGTTAGCAAAGTACCTTACAACATCTAAATTTCCACCCGATATTCTTGTAGGATCACATTCCTGTAAACCAATAATATCTGGATCAATGCTTTGGATTAACGCCAATTGTCCATCGTAATTTCTATCTCCAGAAACATTTACTCCTTGTTGAATATTATATGTCATAATTATAAGGGAGGTTTTACCAGAAGCAGAATAGTTTGGTTTTGGAGCAGTTACAAATGCACCAACCAAAGTTCCTACAAAAATCATTCCTAGTACTGCGATAGTTATAACTTTGGAGCTATAAGATTTCTTAAAATTACTAAGAATCAGAGTTCCTTTCTTGACAAGAAGGATTGCCAAACCAGCTAGAAGACCAGGAATTAGAAAAGCAAGCCAATATTTATCCCTAAATCCTGTGCTTATGGGTTCTAAGTAACCCCAGATGTTGGGAAGAATCTGGAAAAAGAGCATAATTACTAAATATAATCCACCTATTAGAAATGCTCCACCTAGTTTTCTAGTCGATGGTTTTAGTGTAATGATTTCTCTTGTTAAATAAAGGAAATCAAGGTATATTATGGGGGAACTGATAATCATCAGTGCTAGGGGTATCTGATGGAACCATGCAGTTTGAGGAGCAACTATGGGATAAAGAGAATGATCATCTGGAAATCTCAACTGATGAACTAGTACAGTTAATGTGAGTGACAAACAGAATAGACCATTCCAAACCCAGAGCATCCAAGTTTTAATCTTATTTATTAAATCAGGTTTCCACATTTTTATTGTTACAGAAATTACTATCATAGATAGAATTCCAACTATAATTCCTATATAATCTCCTTCAGTCCATCGTGATATCACTGTCGGACTCATGAATACAAACCATAGAATCACAAAAATACTAAAAATTCCAATTGATAATCCTAAAACTTTCCAGAAACTAGCTTTTGTATCAGTCTCTTCTTCTTTAGTTTCAGTCTCTTTTTCTGTTAGAAAGTAACCAAATAGAATGAATGAAGCTATTACACCTAATATCCATCCTATAATTTGACCTAGTTTGTATTGAGAAATATCTATTGAAGAGTTGAATGTTCTGAAGAGGATTGAGAGAGAAACAGCAATTGTAAGACTTATACCCAAATCTAATCCAATATTCTTGTTCGTATCCTTTGTTCTCCCATAAAAGGCAGGGAGGAATATAAGAAAGCATCCTACTGTTAATCCAGCAGTGATGTAGATTCCTTGCTTTGCCACTAGAGGTTCAATTAGTCTAGATAAGATCATTATTTCTCCTACTATCAACATTGCTAATTCAGGGAATTTCCTTCCAAAAAAAAGCAAAACAACTGGTAATAAGAAGAATAAAAGCCCTAGAATATTCTCATCTGGTTCCAGGTTAAGTAAAGCAAAAGCATAGATTCTCTCTACTAAATCAGAGAGAGCTTGTAAGAAGAAAAGGAACAGAATTGAAAATAGAATTATTACGGAATAATTCTTTCTTACTAAATCTTTGAAATCAATCATAAAAAATAAACTAAACAGCTTGTTTAAAAAACTAATTTCAATATTCTTTGTTCTCCAACCCTTAAACTGCAAGTAAGATTTATATAAAACAGTAAATAATGAAAAGAATCTGCATACCCTCAGAAACAGTCATTTAAGGTGATTTTTTGAATAAAAAGGAAGAATCGGAATATAGTATTGAACAATTTACTCTTGATGAGAGCAATATAGAAGAATATTCTAAACTGATTACATCAGCTTTTCTAGCTGATGCAGCTGCACAAGTGGATGGAGCTAGTATTATATTCACAGAACAGACTTTTAGAACAATTTTTGGAGGTCCTTCAATCGACAATGATTTCTTTATTCGAGTAATACATAAACCTACAAAAGAGTTAGTTGGTTTTTTTGGTTTAATACCTCGACAATTAGCTATAAACAATAAAGTATACAAATCTGCCATTCCTTCTTGGATTTCTGTTCGCTCTGATCATCAGAGACAAGGTTTAGCAAAACTTATGGGAAAGAAAATGCTAGAAATGGGACTAGCAGCGGATTATGATTGTGGTTTTGCTCTCTTTGAACCAGAACAGAGAGGGATAGATACTGCAGAAGCTGTTGCAAGGGAGACTAATATTCCAATGAAAAGAGCTTTTTATCTCACAAAATATGTAATTAGAGTTTTTGATGCGAATAAAACAGCTTCCGCTGTAAAAGTTAAGTGGTACGAAAAACTAGTATTCAAACTATTACAAAGTGTAAAAGAACCAAAAAATCAGTCTATCAGAAGATATCATAAAAATGACATTGATCAAATATTTGAGCTCATGGGGGATTTCGTTGAGAGAAACCAAATTTCCATTGTACCCAATTATGATGATCTTAAATGGATGCTAGATAATCCGAATGTAGTTTGCGTTGTACATGAAAATAATACAGGTAAAATAGATGGTTTTATTTTTGCTTGGGAATTCATTCTAGCAGGTTTTGGTACCCAAACTACTTTTGGCTGGTTGGATGCTGTTCATATACACAGATTATCTTCAAAAGATGCGACTGATTTAGCAAAAGGATTGTGTTTCGAAGCTAAAAAAAGTGGATGGGCAGGTATTCAAACTCCTTACATTCCATATTTCGATTCAAAACCTCTCAAGAAAGCTAAATTTATCTTCTTTCCAAAAAGATTATCCTTGGATTTATTCAATCTGAAAAACATAGACATACCAGAAGAAATAGATTCAGTTTATGTGGAATGGAGATAAAAATATCGACTATCCATTTGTCACGAAAATAAGATCAGCTTTCTTAATTAGCGTAGTTTCTATGATTTCATTGAGAGAAAAAGGTTTCTCAACCGCTTCATCTAGTGCTTCCCATACTAGTTTAGTAGTTCTGATTAGTTCTACAAAATTATTAAGTTTACTCAAAGCTGAATAAGATTGTCCTTTGTAAACATAAGTGAAAAGCATTTTTTCATGAGCTTTTATTATCAGATTGTACTCCTGGTGTTTTATCCTTTCTATGTTACCAGGAGCTCTGAGAATCTCTGAAGCAAAAGAATTGATAGCAGCAACAAAACCTCCAATTAGAGCTCCATCTAGTTTAGAAAGAGTTGAGAATCTATGAGTAAATAATGTTTGCCCATCTTTGTTGAGAATCACTAAAAAGATTGGATCTTCAATTTCATGTTCAAGTAGAGTGATCTCTTCTCGTTTTATCATTCTGATTAGAAGATTATCTATATCAGTGATTGCTAACCTTTCTGCTAATGGAACATCTTGTTTCATTAATGTTTGCCATTTATTCATTTGATTGTGAAGCTTATCATATTCTGTTGAAATCTTCAAGGCTAATCTTTTCAAATCCTTCTCTTCAGCAATTAATTGTGCTTGAGTCAATAGGTGTTTTGCTTCATTCAGTTCCATACTGATAAGGAATAATTGTGATTTGAGCCACAAAGTTTCTGCCATCAAGGAAGATGATTGCTGATTTTTTGATATCTCGAAAAGTTGATCTGTGAGAACTTTTATTTCTTCTAAAACTTCATTCTCTCCAGTTAATTTAAGTTCTTCAAGAAGAAGATCGCTTAAATGGAGATATGCTAGTGTTGTTATCTCATGATCAATGATATCGCTCTCAATTACATTTCTTAGAAGTTCTTCTGCTTTAGCTTTCTTTGGAATTCTAGCGCTATTCTTAAGCAATAAGGCTTCAGAAATAGAATGTTGTTGTCCTACAAGCTTATTCTCGGTTTTATTTTTAATAATTTCTAGTTTATTTAGATAATGTTTCGCATCATCAAGTAAGCCTTGATCTAAGGACATTTGAATCAAATAAAAAGTTGAAGCAGCTGAGCCTATATGATTCTTTGCTTCTTCTCGAATACTTAAGCTCCTTTTTAGAAAATTATCTGCTTCATTGAGATTTCCTTTATGATAATTTATAATCCCTATGTTATGCAGTGAAGCAGCTATTCCATTGGGATAATTAAGTTGCTTAAATTCCACTAAACATTCTTCTTGATACTCTAAAGCTTTGTCTAATTCCCCTCTTTGACGATATATTGCAGAAATATTGTAGAGTGAAGCAGATATCATACTTTTGTTATCTACTTCTCTTGAGAAATTCAGACTCTTGATATAATTTTCTAATGATTTGTTTAATTTTCCTTGATTCTCATAGATAGTTCCTATATTCATATTGATAATTGCTTGGAAATCTTTATTTCCATATGATTTAGTATACTCCAAACCTCGAATATAATATGCTAATGATTCATCTAGCATTCCTTTTCTAAGATAAACTATACCTAACCTGTTCATAGTTTGACCTAGTAAATATTTATTTCCAATTTCTTTTCTAATGATTAAACTTCTTTTTAAAAGCTTTAGCGCCTCTTCAGTATCCTTTGGATTAATCATCAATGCTAGTCTATCAAGCGTTTTCGAAATTTCCAACTCGTTCTCTAATTCTTCAGCTATTTTTAGACTCTCCCTCATTGAGGATTCAGCAAGTTCATTTTCGCCTGTAGCTCTATAACATACCCCCTTTAGCCTTAAAAATCTAACTCTGAGAGTTTTAGAAGAAGTAGTTTCCTTTTTAAGATTAGTATCAAATTTGAGTTCGATTTTAAGGAGATTATCTAGAGATTCTTTGAATCTTCCAGTATAAATTAGGAGTTTTGATTGTATAATTAATGATGATAACTCTATTTCTCTGAAACCTGATTTTTGACTATCAGTTATTATCTCTTTTATTGCTTTTAGCCCCTCTTTATACCTTCCTAAATCCAAAAAAACATTTACTTGATTTAATTTAACTTTTAGGAGATCTAAATTATCAAGATTCTCCCATTTTATCATAATATCTATCAATTCTAAAGCTTCAAAATATTCACCTATTATGATGAATCTTTCTACTACTTCCATTTCCTTAGCTGAGATATTAGACAAATACTAGACCTCTTTTTTCAAAATCTTATTAATTTTGAGTGTTCTATGTATCAAGAATCTCCTCTAGAATAAAAAATCATTGACATTTACATAATCGATGTTTTCTTTCAAAATAACATATATTACATGTTTTCTAATTCCTGCATGAGTTTTAGGAGAAATTCTCCAGCTTTTGCTTTAATATTCAGATCTGCTAAGTGGTCTAGTCTTGTAGGATCAATGTTAATTATAATTAGTTTTGCTCCATTGTCCTTAGCTAGTTTTGGATATTTAGCAGCGGGAAATACGGAAAGACTGGAACCAATTACAATCATTAAATCACACTCAAAACAATGATATTTCGCTAGTTCTACTTCTTTTTCAGGCATAGGATCATTGAAATCTACCACTGAAGATATCAGACGTCCTTGACATTTTTCACAAATAGGTTGATTTGGTTGTTGAGGTTCTTTTCTTGATCCTCTTCCATGGATATCTCTTATCCAACCAACCTCATCTCTGCTAAATCTCGAATCACATTCCAAGCATTTTATGAATTTGTAATTACCATGCAGTTCTGAGATTAGATTAGTTTTAATACCTGATTGTAAGTGAAGATTGTCAACATTCTGCGAAATTAGAAACTTCATTTTTCCTTGATTTTGCAACTCAACTAATGCTAGATGTGCATGATTTGGTTCCACTTCATCGAAATGTTTTGATTTTGGAGGGGGTAATCCTTTATCCCTCCTCGTCCAGAGACCATTCTTTCCTCTGAAATCAGCTAAACCAGATTCAGTACTTATACCTGCTCCTGTAAAAACTACAAGATACTCTGATTTTTTAATCATTTCTGCAACTAAAGAGACTTCAGCTTTTTTTAAAGTGATTTTTTTCACCTTTAATAATAGTATAACTTTAGAATTCGATAAAATGTATCTTTTAAAAATAGTTCTAAAGACCAACATCACTTAGGATATTCTAAAGATAAAGAAAAGAAAATAGATGTGAGAAAATTAGTTATCTAATTTACCACCACAATTTGTGCAGAATTTAGCTGAAATTTCCTCATCAGCTCCACAGTTAGGACAAATTTGCAGACCTTTGGGTTTAGCTTCAAATACAGTTTGTTCGCTTGTCGGGGGTTGATATTCAGAGGGTTGTTGTGTGAATGGTTGATAAGGTCCAACTTGAGTTGCTTGAGTCTGATACTGAACTGGTGCTTCTCTTCTCCGTCTTGATCTAACAAATGCAGCAATCCCAATTATAACAAATATAGCAATCCCAATTCCTATAATTGTATATATATTATTTCCAAAACTAGAAGAAGGATCGTAGGATTCATAAGTAGTTATATCATAATAACTGGTTGAAGCTCCCCAATTTATAAGTACAAAATCATAAGTTCCTCTATTTACTGTTACAGATATTGTGTTCAATGTAACATTGGTTCTGTAAACGTACCATGAGGGTTCAGATCCTCCATCTTGCCAATCTTCCATTTCATCTTTATCACAGATTCCAAAATCTATAGGCTCTGATGAATCTAGGTCTACTCTAACTGTTGTATCCGATTGAGAAACCTCATACTGGTACCTAACCCAGTAACCGCTAGATAATGAGTCACTATCACTGAAAAGCATACTAGTGGTTATTTGAGCATTTGCAAAAACGATTGATACTCCAATGCTGATAAGAATGATGTAAATCAATGTTTTAGATTTCATTTGAATAATCCTCCAGATACTTAATTGTAAATTCATACTTAAATTAATTCATAAAGACAGTAAATCAAGTCATTTTGAAAAAGCTTTAAATAAATCTGATATTGATTCTATAAAGAGTTATTAAATTCAGTAAATATTCTATAGAGGTATAAAAATGGAAGATGAAAAAATTTACAAAGTAATAGAGCTGGTTGGTTCTTCCCCCAAATCTTGGGAAGATGCTGTTCAAACCATTGTTGCTAAAGCAGCAAAATCAATTCGAGATCTTCGAGTAGTTGAAGTTATAAAACTTGATGCAAGATTGGAAGATGGTAAAGTTAAAGCGTTTAGAGCTAAAGTTAATATAAGCTTTAAATTGGAAGAAGATTAATATCATTTTTTTCCAAATCTCTCTCTTGCTTTTCTTACAAGCTCGTCTGGTTTATCTGAATAAGGAATATAACTACTTCCTAATTCTGTATTAGTAATGTTTTTTTCTATTATGTTTTGTAGTTTCAGATTTACTTCGAATCCCAAGAAATGACGGAAGGAACTTTTTGCAGTTATTGCAGTTGTTCCGTTCCCCATGAATGGATCTAGAATTAAATCTCCTGGTCTACTACCAAAATCAATACATCTGTGAACCACTTCAAGGGGTAGCTTAGTTGCGTTTTTTTGGATACCTCTGTCATATTCCCTATTAACCTCCCAAACATCTTGAGGGTAATGTTCAATTTTGTTAAAGAAATATTCTTTTTCATCTTTAACTGCAAATAAAACGTGATAATGACTTGTAACAAATTTCCTTCTTGTAAACACTCCAAATTGATATTTCCAAATAATATGGTTAATGAGTTTCAACTTGTTTCTTTTTAATGAATTTAATATATCTACTAGATTTGTCCAGCCACTAAAAATCCAGACACCAGCATCTTCTATTAACAATCTTGGTAATTCAGAGATCCATTTTTCTGTGAATTCGGCGTAATTATCCGATTTTACATCTTGATATCCTTCAGCTACCAAATCACTGTCTCTGTTATAGAGTGTCTCCATTTCTCCAAAATTCAAACCAAAGGGCGGATCTGCAATGACCATATTGATGCTTTCTGATGGAAGCTCTTGCATTCCTCTAACACAATCTGAGTAGAATGTTTTATCAACCTCAAACGTAAAAATCTTGCTTAGGAATAAATCCTTTGCTTCCTCAACTGACCAATCCATTGTTGGTTGAAATTCAGCTGCAGCTTTATGAGGAATATATGCCCGAGATTTTTTTTTGGTTTGAGTATTTTTCATTTCTAAGCTCCTTAGAATTCACAATTTTAAAACTCTTCTTCTTCGATTAGAAGTTTATACATATTTGGACGTCGATCTTTGAAGATATGATTGCTATCACTTAACCACTTGTTTCTAGATTTCTCAAGATCAATTTTAACTATTTGTGATTCTTCTTTATCAATACTTGCTTGAGCCAATCTTTTCCCACCAGGTGATGTAATCTGACTATTTCCCTTAAAATGTAGTTCAAACTCTTGATTGGTTTCTATTCCGATTCTATTCGATGTAATTGCATAGATTTGATTCTCAATTGAACGTGTGATCATCGCATCTTGACAGAAAGAAAGAACAAGATTCACCGAATGAGCTAAAACATCCATTCCTTGAATTGCTAAACTCCTTGTTGCTTCTGGAAAAATCCAATCCCAGCAGATTAGTAATCCTACTTTCATTCCCCTTACATCATACACTTTGAAAGGACCATTTCCTGGCTCGAAAAAGAGTTTCTCTCTATCAAAGAGATGGATCTTTCTATACTTAGCTACATAACCTTCAGGTCCAAGTAAAACAGATGAGTTGAAGAAAAGATCTCCTTTTTTCTCACAAATTCCACACACTATGTAACCATCTTTTTCTTTAGCTAATTCAGTTAATTTGTTAACAAAGAAACCAGATGGAATCTCTTCGGATACATCCTCCAACTCCTTTCTATCTGCGAAAACATAACCGGAATTTGCTAGTTCAGGAATTACTAGCAAATCAAAAGAATCAGTATCTTCAATGATTTTTGAAATTCTATCAATATTCTCTTCTACATTACCCAAAATTGGTTGAAATTGAAGATATCCTACTTTCATATTTATTTTGAATTTTGATTCTATATAAATTTGTGGAAAAAAGAAGTTAAGATTATCTTTCAAATTCATTTACAATACTAAGAATTTCACTGATATGTGATATTGTAAAATCAGGATTAAGTTTTAAGACTTTTTCAGGTTCAGAAGCTCCATATAATGCCAATATTGAATGAACTTCTGCACCTTTAGCACCTTGAATATCAAATTCGGTATCTCCAACCATGATAGTTTTATCCTTTTCTATCTCTAGCTTTTTCATTATTTTTAGAATTGCAGGTGTTTTGGTTCTCTCAATTGTTCCAATAGGTATATCAAACAAGTGAGTGATTTTAAAATGGTTTAACCAATAATCCATTCGTTCTTGAGGTTTTCTAGAAACCATCCCTGTAAAATGCTCTTTATGAAGCTTTTCTAAAACTTCTCTCACTCCAGGATACAAAGTTCTCATATACGCATACTTTTCTGTTAATTTGACATACATATCGATAGCTGATTCTATTATCTCTGGGTCACTAGTACCTAAAAATTCAATAAAATCATCTCTTTGATCTGTATTTCCTACTCGAGATCTTATTTCTTCAGCTGATATCTTTTTGTTGGCAAATACCTCTAAGGTTTTTTGCATTTGGGTAGTGTATGCTTTTTTTGAATCAGCAAGAACACCATCAAAATCGAAGATTATTAACAATGAGTTTTTAGAATTTTTTTTCATCCTATCCCCATAAGAGCATTTCCATATTTAGTTTAGTTGGATTATTGAATAGAAACAACACCTAAGCTTTATCTTCAAGAGGAGCTTGGCAGTTTTCACAGAATAGAGCGTCATCATCATTAGTTGCTTGACAATTCCAGCATTTCCTACTTTGAATTGTTTTGGCTCCTATTTGACCTACTCTTTCTTTCCAATCAAATTGGTCAAAACCAGCAGATTTTTCTTCTAATTTAATTGCGATTTTTTGTTCTACTTTGTGTAAATCATCATAGAAAGAATCAATTTGATCTCTGCGTTCTTTTACTTTCTTAACTTCTCCAGATCTTCTTTCGAAATCAAAGAGATATTTGAGATATTGAAATAAATTCATGTTTTTGTCTCTAAGAAGTCTAACTATTAGATAAGAGATTGATAGAACTTCTAATACACCTACACCTACAAACAATCCTATTGTAACAGCTAGAGTACTACTTCCTCTACTGAAGAATGATAAATAGATACTAACGGGCAAATAACCTGCTGCGATTACCATGAGAGGAATACCCAATACTAAGTAAACTAACTCATTTAGAGCTGCAGCTATTCCAGAACCTCTTCCTGACATGAATTCTAGTACATAATATATTGCTAGCATTGTCCCAATCCCTGCAACAGCTATTCCAGAAAGAACTTTCAAAACTCTACTATCGGAGAAGAAGAATGAATAAATAAAACATCCCAAAATTACTGCCCCCAAAACTACTTGTTGTATCATTTTTTCTCTATTAAAAAATTTCCTTTTTCCCTTTGGTATCCCATGCATCTTCTTCAATCTCTATTGGAAAATATGTATTTATTTATGTTGTTATGTAAGCAAGAAAATCAAGTGAAAACCGATATTTATTCAGTTTAAACAACAATTAAAGAAATAGAAGATGAGGAGATTTATTATTCCTCTTTTCGTTTTCGTCTTCTTCTTATAATAACCATAGCTTGAACAATCAGCAGTGTAGCTCCGATACTTAGTAATGTAATCGTATCAAAACCTGTTTCTCCAGGAGGAGCTTGGATTATCATAGTTGTATTTCCCACTGTTCTGTGAATTGTTCCGTTTGCATCCACTACAGAGATGAAGAATTCAAGCACAAAGTCTGCAGCATAACCTTGTTCAAATGCAAAAGAGTAGATGCTATTGTCAGCAGTTTCATTATAATACATAATTGCTGTTGCGCTTTCAGTTTCATTAGTCAAAGTGTTAGTTTCAGTCCAAGTTAAGTTGACATGTCTGAATCCCTGAGTTCTTCCTATGTCTGTTCTGTTTGTGATGAAAACGGAAATAATATAATTCTCATCCTGATAGTATGTACCAGTTGCAATAGTATTTACAATCCCATCTTCATCTTCAACTTCAATTAAAACATCTGGAATTCCAATAATTATTGGTGTTTCAGATGATTCAATCACTGTAAAAGTTGAATTTGCGGTTAAAACATCTATAGTTTCACTTTGATCAAGATATTGAACTTTTATTCTATAAATGATTGTAAAATCATAAGGATATGCAGGGATAATCCCAGAATATCTGTTTATAGCTCCAATTTGACCAACTGGATCTTCAGAAGCTGTGATATCTGTTGATATCCAATCATCGTCATAGTTACCCAGATATTCTAGAAAGACTGTAATTGCTACTCCTGTAGGAACGAATATTTGTGTTTCCACTGTAACATCATCTAAGTCAGTTGGATCAGAAACATCTCTTGAAACAAACTCAATTGTAGGTTTGACCACATATGGGGTTCCTAATGGATACTCATCAATTATATCAATTGTATCTACTATATCAATTAGGACTGGTTCTGTTCCAACTATATTTTTGTAATAATTTCCATAAGCGGTTTCATTATCAATTACTTTATAGAAAAAGCCTAAACAATCAATTATCTCTGCATAAAAACCAACATCTTCGAAATTATTTTGGTAGACTGAAAAACCACTACTGTCCTTGAGTACAATTGCTTCACCTATTATTTCATCAAAAGTGTTTCCAGTAATAAGAGGATTAGTAGTTCCTATTAATTGAATACCTAAGTTCAAAGCTTTTAAGCTCCCATCTCTTATTTGAAGCCTATGACAACTTCTTGCTATTATACCGATATCAGATGTATTAACTTCGTTTCCAAGTAATCTTACTCCTTCAGAAAACCAGATAGAAAATCCATAACGAGAATCAAATACACCATTACTAGCAAGAGTAACATCACTTACTGACCAAAGTGATATTCCGAAAGTAGCTTTTATTGCTCCATTTGCTGTAACGATTGCTTCTTGTGTTTGCTCGAGATATATTCCTGTTACTGTTTCCTCAATAATATTTCCAAGGATCTCAATTTCTTTAGACGAGATAACACCTATACCTTCTGCAACTTGGAAGAAATTGTTTCCTTGGATTATACTTCGTCTACCTGTAAGAATGTTAATTGCTACAGTAACATTATCAAATTCGTTTTCTAAAATGACTACATCCCAACTATCCGTTATTTCAACACCCATAGTTATGATATTCAGAAAGTTATTATTTTCTATTATTGTTCTGTCACAATTTATTGCTTCGAAAGCAGTTTCAACATTGTCAAAAACATTACCATAGACATAAGGATCGATAGATCCACTTGCATCGATACAAGTTACGGAATCACTAAATCGGTTACCTGTAATGACTACTGCTCTTGCTAGGGATATTTCTAACCCTATTCCATAAATATCTGTAAAGTTGTTTAGACTTATTGTGCTGTAATCACCATTATCAAGAAAAATTGCTTTTTCGTTCTGTTCAAACCTATTAGATGTTATCTGTGCTTCTAGATCCTTTACATGAACTGCTGTTGTTACATTTACAAAATCATTATCAGTAGCATAGATTACTTCCATAGCTTCTACGTAAATACCTACTGTGGGGATGTCTTGAAATAGGTTATTAGTAAATGTTGCATTAACAGAGGTAACAATATTAATACCATATTCAACACTTAGAAAATCATTTCCATACAAGGTTACAACATCACAATCAACTAAATTAATCCCTGTTGGTGAATTTTGAAAAGTTGAATCTGTCATGAAAAATTCGTCCAAATAAAATGCATTAAATACTATTAAATTGTTTATAGTACTGCTTTCAACTGTGAAATCACAGTTTAGTAAAGAAACGCGTACATTATCCAACCTACTTCCTGTGATAGAGATTACTGAGCTTCCTTTACCTGCTATTGTAAAATCATATATCAGATTTGTAACTGAAACATTACTATTTTCAATAATTAATGTTCCATATACAGTAAATGTAAGAGAATGAGTACTATTTGAATCAAATAAAACATTTGCATTACTTATTGTAAGTTCTCCGCCTGCTTGAATATTAACTGAACCATTTAAAATAACATCATAATCAATTAGCTCTTGACCTGTAATATCCCACAAACCATCACTGGGGGGTTGCATTTTTATAAAACTATTAGCGGTTCCCCAGAAAAATCCAACAGATAATAATACTATGATAAAAGTCACAATGAATCGATTTTGTCCTTTTTTCGCTGCTTTCATCTAAATAACCTCAAGTAACCTTCTTATTTGTTCATTCGAGATGAATTTACATTATTAAAGTTTCTGTAAGCACTGTATTTTATGGAAATATTAAAGGTTTTTTGAGATTTGAAGATATATGAATAATAAATTAGTTTAACCACTCTTCCATCATGTATGCAAAGACTTTATTATTTATTCTAGTCACCACAGTTGGACATCTTGAAACCTAACGAAGAAGAAGTATTGGAAACACAGGCTGCAAAAAAACAGACGCTTTTTGCCAAAATTATTGCAATTGGAAGCAGTGGTGGGCAAAATCTCTATTTTAATTATGGAATATTACTTGCTGTCGGTATAGGAGTAACTACAATCCAGATGTCTTTCATAACAGCTATTCAAAATCTAGGATCAGCTTTACTTCAAGGATTTTTTGGTCGGTTGTCTGATAAGATAGGTAGAAGAATAGTTTTGATACTGGGTTTCGTTATTGCTACAATCACTACTATAGTGCTTTCACAATTAGTTAGTCCATTAATTTTCATGATCATTATAGCCTTGTATTCTATAGGTCTAAGTATGATCATTCCAACCTGGAATGCCTTACTGGGGGATATGAGTACAGAAGAGACTAGAACTCGTTTTATAAGTCAAATGGGGATGATAGCAACCATAGCTTCCTCTGTAATTCTTCTGATACTCGGATTTCTTACTGACAGATTACAGGGAGACTTGCTCAAAAAATATCGAACAATGATATTAATAGGGTCCTTTTTCTTTGCAATTTCCTCTATTCTTGTTTTACTAATTAAAGAAACTAATTCCAAAGAAAAAACAAAAAAGAAAGTTTCTCAATTCTTTCCTTTGAAAGATAAATCATTCTTAGTGTTTCTGGGATCAACTGCACTTTGGTGGTTTGTAATGAGTTTCTTATGGCCTATTGCCCCTTTCATTATGGATAGCGTTTCTCCAGCAACATGGCAAGTTGCAGTATATTCAGCTGTTTTTTCAGGTTTTATTGCATTAGGTCAATTTATTTGCGGAAAATTTGCAGATAAGATTGGTAGGAAATTTACGACAGCTTTGGGTTTCATTATTTTGTGTTTTGTACCTTTAATTTTTGCTTTTACCAACTCATGGCATATAATTCTTATCGCAAATATATTTGGTGGTATTGGGAATGGATTCTTTATGGTTGCCTTAAATTCAGAATTACTGCACATCTCAGGACCAGAAATGAGAGGAACATATACTGGAACATATAATTTATTCACAGGAATCGTCACTTTTGCAGGTTCTTTCATTAGTGGCGCGATATTTGGCAATCTGCTTGAGGTCTATGATTTTTTGTTTATAATGAAAGTTTACATGTTAATAATCGCAGCAGCGAGGTTTTTAGCTACAATTCCTCTCTTAATATTATCCACAAAAGAACTAAGAGCAAGTAAAAATACTGAATTGGATTAATAACTTTGTAGCTCATTCATAAAAATCTTAAAAAAAGAGTTTGAACACTTTAAAACTCATATGAAAAAAGTACCTTTGGAAAAACTTCCAACATCCTCGAAAAGGAAAATAGATTATAGAGAATTTCCATGGCTTAAGCTAGATTATGTAGAAGTTGAGGAAGGAGTTATACTCAGAGTTTTCAAAATTCCTTGCAAAAACAAAGATTCAAAGATAAAAATTCTGGTTGTAGCAGGTCTTGTTTCTCATTTCATTGGATGGATTGATTTGGATAAGCAATTGTCAGAAATAGGTACAGTATATCATATTGAGTCAAGAGAAAAAAGCTCAGCAATACACTCAAAGAAAGATGTAGATTTCTCAATGGAAACCTATGCAGATGATATTTACAAGATTATTCAACATTACAACTTAGATGAGTACTATCTTTTTGGAGATAGTTTCGGAAGTGAGATGGCAGTAACTTATTTGGATAAAGGTTATCCAACACCTAAAGGACTGATATTAATCAGCCCTGTAAAGAGTTTTGCATTTTCAGGATGGATGAAAGCTCTGTTTAGTGTAGCTCCTTATTGGCTTTATTTTCCTCTATTACCTTTTCTTCTATTGGTTCTAAAATACTTCAGAACTGATATAAAAAATGATGCGGGAACATATTATCTAAATAAGAGAAATATGACAACCAGCAGACCCAAAAGGATGAAGAAATGTGCATTGCATATGTTTAGCTACAATTCAGATGTAGATTATTCCAAAATCAAATGTCCCACTTACATTTTTGCAGCTTCTACTGATAAAATGCATTCTTATCAAGACAGTGTTAATATTGCAGAGAATATACCTAATTCAATTTTTGAAAATCTAGTTTTTTATCATAAGACACATAGTAGAGTAACATCCAACAAAATCAGAGATTTTATTACAGATGTAGAAGGGAAAGAAGAGAAAAAGAACTGATATTCCTACTCTAAATATAAACTCTTTTCCTTTTGAATTCCTCTTGTTGCTAGTTGTATAAGAATGAAAATCAAACCTGCTATCAGTAAGAAGTAAATTAACACCTCAGTGGTGAATTTACCAGCTACTAAAAGTATACACAGCCTATAGCACCAGTAGAAAGGATTGATAAGGAGTATTGTGGAAACTGTAAGAGGACTAGTTAAAACTATGAAATAGAAAAACATCGCAAGTCCTATTGAAACTAACGGACTGATTCTTTCAGCTGCTTCTCTAGCCATATTTGTATCAACTGCCATAGTAATTAAAGTGGAAATAAGAAGTGCTAAAACAACAAATATGAAGCTTAATACAATTACACCTCCTCCCAAAGTTTTGAAATTTAAACCGAATATATCAAAAAGATCTCCTGTTGCTGATCCTGAAAGACTAGTACCAACTAGAATTCCTAAAACATATGAAAGCGTTGATCCCAGAGAGGCTACAAGACCAGTGATAACTTTAGAAATAACCAATAAACTATGTTTATGAGTATAAGCTAACAATATTTCCATTGTTCTCATTCTTTTTTCTCGTCCAAAACCAATTATTGAATATGAACCTGAATTAAGTGCTATTAGAAGAAAAATCATATAACTCAGAGGCATTGCAACAGCTGCAGCTTTTGGACCTAGTATTTCTTCTTCAGCTAAAGCTGCTGGAGGGAGTGGAATACTCTGAATATTCGGAATCGACCTATTTGCAACAAAATTGCTCATTATTTTTGAAGCAATCGTATATATCTCAGTAAAAAGCGATGAGGTAAAGAGTGATTGAGTAGCATCTATTGTATAAATAGAAGGTGAACCAGTAAAAGATAGTTCCGAGAAGTTAGAAGGTATGTAAGTACCAAGTTCTCTAGTTTGCTGTACTTCTGTAAAATTGGATGCTTCCTCGACTGTAATTGTGTCATCATTTTCATAGTATGAACTAATATTTCCAATAATAGCATCGCCAATATTTACTCCAGTATATCCTAAATCATCACTATATACAAGCAGAGTTATAGCTTGTTGTGTTGTAAAAAGCGAAGGTAATCCTAAGAGAATGAACATCATAATGAAAGGTCCACCAAAGACAAAGATAGCTACCCTTTTTCTAAATAACATGGAAAGATCTTTTTTAAGAATCGCTCGAAATTGCTTACGTGATATATCAGACTTTACCATTTAAATCCCTCCCAAAGGTGCTTTTACATCATTCTTCTTGGAATTAAATACTCGAACTATAGCATCTTCAAAATCCTTAGTTTCCGGTGCATATTTTTCGATTATTTCTTCTCTCTTCCCTTGAAAGACTAATTTACCTTTTACAAGAATTCCGCAATATTCTGCTAATTCCTCCAAATCAGAAACGATGTGTGACGATAAAAGAATAGTCTTCCCTTGTACTTCTGAAAGATCTTTGATTATTGATCTGATATATTTAGCTCTTGAAATGTCTAGCCCACTTGTCGGTTCGTCCATAATCAAAAAGTCTTTGTCTGTGATTGCTGACATAATGAAACAAATAGCTCTTTGTTCTCCACCAGAAAGTTTGGAGAAAGGTTTATTGAGCAATTCTTGCGTTATTTCCAATCTGTTGAAGAAATCAGATAAAGCAGGTTGAACTGTTTCCATTTTAATGTTGTTTAGTTCAAGAAAAAATTTGATGTTCTTCATTGAAGTGAGATCATAATAAGCTGCTGAGAATTGAGGAAGTAACCCTATCTTCCCACGAATTTCCTTGGGATTAGAAGAAACATCAATTCCGTTAACAAGAATCTGTCCATCAGATGGTTTAAGTAATCCTAAAAGCATCCTGATGGTAGTTGTTTTTCCCGCTCCATTCGGTCCCAAAAGAGCATAAATTGATCCTTTTGGGATTTCCAAATTAATCTTGTTAACTGCTAGTACAGTCTTGAAATACTTTGATAAATGTGTAGTTTGAACCATTAGTTCAGACATTCTGATTTAATTGTAACAGATGTGTTCTTAAAATTATGTTTTCATTTTATTTTCGAACTTCTAGCTTCGGGTTCATTGTTATGAAAAAGACTTAAATATTTTCAATTAAAGAAATATCGATGTTTTCTAATTGTAAAATTAAGCTAATCACATTGCTTTGCATAGGTTTAATTCTGATATCATGCAAAGGAACTCTATCTGAAGCTTATTCTACTGAAATAACAGTTGTTGGAACTACAGTAGTAATAGATATAAGCAGAACTGCATATCATACTGAGTTTGATGATTTTATAGGAAATCTAACTGATGCATTTAATGAAGTCATAATTGTTGATGAAAGCTTTGAACTTCCTGAAAGGATGGATGCTCTTTTTATTTCCCAACCCGATAGTGGTTATACAGTTCAAGAAATGTCTTTTATTTTAGAATTCTTATCAAAAGGTAACAAAACTCTCTTTATTGGAGGAGACTCGGATTATGGAGGTTACTATCAACCAGATTTTATTAATGATTTGCTTGATTTTTTAGGATCGAAAATACGTATGGATTCTACTTCTATATATGATGATGTTATCAATGATGGCGATAATTGGAGAATATTTGCAGTGAATTATGGAAATGGAACTATCGGAGATATTCTTAAACAAAATTGTGATGCTGGAATTTCAATGCATGCTCCTTGTGCAATTGTTGGATATAATGATTCGACTGTTGTAGATTTACGAAATAATACTCTAGAAGGAGTTGAGATCCTGCTTTCTTACAGTGTGAATGCTACGTCAGTTGATACTGATTTTAGTATGACTGAATATGATCTATATTCTAAAGATAATCTTACTGCTCTAGAGAACGGGAATTATCCAGCTGTGGTTTGCGAAATACTCAATATTGGTGAAAATATTAGCTATATTATACTAGCAGGTGAAGTTATTTTTGCTGAATACAAGAATATGTATGACCAGTATACTATAAGTGGTATATATAATGGAGGTATTCATTACGGACAAATGTTTATTGATAATTTAGTAAACTACTTCTTATCTAACTCAACTGGAATACCTTACATTGTGGAATATTCCAAATCTCATATTGTATTCATTTTATCTGCAATACCTGCAATCATTTGTTTAACACTTTATCTTAGAAAAAGGAAGTAGCTTTCAGAATTAACTTCCTAAAACCTTTTTCATAACTTTCATTTAGAGTTATTTGGTAGTTCTTCTACGGAATTTATTTTTGACTCTTTTATTGAAGTTAGAATTGTTATACATGCAGCTGCTATTATTGCTAGTCCCCCAACTATATACCAAATTGTTATAGTTTCCTTTAGGATTATAGCAGCTAGAGCAACTGCACCTATTGGCTCTGTTAGAAGTAAAAGTGATGCTTTTGATGATTCAATGTATCTAGTTGCAATCATAATTAAGCTATATGGGATAAGACTCCCAAAAAATGCAAGCAGAAATCCATATCCAAGAATCTTTGGTGTCAAAATTCCAGCAAATGAGAAACCTATTATTTCAGTGGGTAAAGGAAAGACAGAGAGTAATAATAATATAGGTAAACCAATGATTACTGCCCAAAGCAATACCCATGCAATTAATAATAAAAAGGATGCATTCTTTGTATATTCAGAAGCCCACCTATTGATGAGAAGGTATACTGCATATAAAACACCTAGAAACATAGCAAGAGAATCTCCTAAGATTGAAGATATAAAAGAAGTCCAGTTCCATGGCTGAGTTAGCACTACAATGCCAGTAAAAGCTAAAATAATAGATAAGACCTTTGATTTTGTGATTTTTTCACTAAGAAAAATCCAACCAAGAATTAATGTGAAAACAGGATGGATTTGAATCAAAATCGCTGCTTGACCTGCGGGTGTATAAAGAGAAATTGAAGCTAGATATAGTACTATCATAATAGCAAGGATTCCTCCTAGAAGAATGAAAGAAAGCTGAGGTTTCCAAGACAGACATGTTTTAATTTCTTCCTTCTTTTTGAAAAAGAAAAATAATATTATACCTAAAGCTATCATAGCACCAAAAAACAAACGTAAAACGGATTGTTCAACACTAGATGCATCTAAGTTTCTTAATACTCCAGAAATAACAGGAATCAAACCAAAAGAAAACCCTCCTAGAATAGCAGCAGAATAACCTAGTATATCAGACTTCTTCATCTTTGTTAATTCCTGAAGCTTTTGGGTTTTCAAGAAATTTGATTATATGTTGTATAGGATATGCTTTTATTTATTCTTTATTTAAAAACTCAATGAATGTAGATTATGCTATCTGCGGGACAAGAAATTCTATTATAGGTCTCCCTAAAGGACTTGAAATCTTAGCAAAAGGAGGATCAGCTCTCGATGCTGTCGAAGGAAGCATCAAACTTATTGAAAACAATCCTTTTGATATTACAGTTGGATTCAATGGTTTTCCAAATTTAATGGGGATAGTAGAATTAGATGCTTCTATTATGGAAGGAAAAACACGTAAAGCGGGTGCAGTAGCTGCAGTAAAGAATTATCGTAATCCAATTTCTATTGCAAGAAAAGTCATGGAACTAACACCTCACGCTATGTTAGTTGGAGATGGAGCTGAAAGATTTGCAAAAGCTCTGGGATTTCAGGAAGAAGAAATCTTAGACGAATTGGGGATAAGAAACTATCATAATATAATGGAGGGTAAAAGCTTAGATATGCCACCTGAAGCACAAAAATTAGTTAGAGAACTCTTTATGCATTTTGATGTGCATCTTAAAGAAGTAATGGAAGAATATCCCGTGAAGGAATGGTATAGAAAGCTAAGTTTTGATAAACATGGGACTACTAATGTAATTGCTTTGGATCAAAATGGAGATTTAGCAACAGGAGTTTCGACTTCAGGTTTAGCAATGAAATTTCCCGGAAGAGTCGGTGACTCACCTATCTTTGGTGCAGGAATATATTGTTCCAATAAAGCAGGAAGTGCTTGCACAGGTACAGGAGAACTAGCTATCAGATTATGCACCTCAAAAATGGTTGTTGAAAGAATTCATCAGAACATTGGTGTTGAAAGAGCTGCTGAAATGGGAATTTTAGAACTAAAGGATTTGGGGGAAGAAGGAGTTCTTCACATTCTATCAATGGACAAATCAGGTAAAAGCGTTGGAGTGACAAATAAATCAGGATTATTTCATTACTATGCTGATTCGTCTTCTAATGAACCAATCAAAAGAGCAAGTACATACATCAATCTTGAACAGCATAGCTAATCCGAAGAGAAAATAAATAAAAGAAGGATAGTTCCTCCTAGAGTGTTCTGAAGAAATTATTGTAGAAATCGGAAGTTATTATTCCGAAAGTACTAAGTATATCAATGATAAACCAGGCTAGAATTACTACATTTAGTAAAGCAATTAAAAGATAAAATCCAATTCTTACTGCCTTAAATTGCTTGTCATCTAGTTTGGGTAGAATGTATTGATAGACTATTGGTACAATCAATAAAACAAAGAGCAACATTGCTTGCATTATAATTGCAATCTTAGGGATAAAGAATTCTACTCCCAGTGTTTGACCCATATATCTTCCTACTACGGATCCCATCATAAGGATAAGTTGTACAAGAACTAGTATAACCATTAAATTTCTATGCATTCGTATATTCTCAAGTGTTCTATTTTCCTTCGTATTTACATTAATATATGTAATTAATTGAATTGAAATTGGAATTACGAGAAGAAGAGAGATCCAAGTGAAACCAATCACAACTAAGGGATCTGACATTACTCCACTTATCAGATATTCAGCTATTACGAAAACGACTGTAGGTAAAAGAATCAACCTTGTAGTATTGGTTGCTAAACTAGCAGTTCTAATCTCAGGTGGTTCAATTTCTTCATTCTTATCAGGTTGAGATAATACGTCAACTTCTGCGCGGTCAAATTTTATCATAGAATACTGATAACCAACCACCAAAGCTGCTAAAACTAGAAGTCCATCATGAGGGAATAAATTCCAAGGTAAGAGGAGTCCAAATGGGATGAAAATTGCAAATAGAGTGATCCAAATACTTTTAACTAAAATTTCGTTGGGTCGTTTGTCTGCATCCCTTTTTTCAGCAGTTTCTCGCCTGAAGAAGACCTGTGTAAATTTGTTCCAAGAAGTTTTTGAATTATATTTCATCTGAGCAAAAAAGCCTTTATCTTCTAGCAAAGTTTCCCTTCTTCTAAATTCAGCAATTCTAGCATCTTGCATTGTGACTTTTTCTCTGATTGTCTTCTTTGAGCTTATTAAAACAGCTATAAGGATGAAGATGAACATAAATGGATACATAAGACCCCAGGTGATTTGAAGCGTATTGAAATGAAATCTAGGTTCACTAGTCACAGAGAAGAAATCGATAATAACTTCTAACCCTAGAAGGTATAGTAAGGGGAGAAAAACTAGTACTAAGTTTCTTCCACCCAACCTTGGAGAGTTTTTTGGTTCTTTTGCACTCCAAAATCTAAATGTGAGAGCTAAACCGAAGATAAGAACGACATATATTATCTCTTGTCCAATGATATATCCATAATTATCTCTCGACCCTACTAAGAACACACCTATTCCTGAAGCAATTAGGATAAGCATTTTCATTACTGTAAAAACTACATTTCTGTTTATTATTCTATTTTCTTCTTTTGTATTTGTATTTGGATCTTTGAATCCAATTTCCTCTAATTTTATATCCAGATCATTCTTGGCAGTGTACAATTGTGGTGTAATTTTCAGAGCAAGAAAGAGAATCATTGCAATTAGTAATATTCTAAAACCGAAAATAACAACTTGATAAAGAAATGTAGTTCCATCTTTTAACTGATCTGACAACAGGGGAAGTGACGGTAATCCAAATATGAGCGTGGTTGCGAATAAAACTTTCAACCAAGTTTTAATACTTGCAGCTTTGTTTAGCGCAAATCCTAATTTCTCATACCTTTTTCTTTCTCTAATGATTGTGGAAGGTAAGCCTTCTGCTGATGTCATTTTGAACAATCTTGTGTTACCTTTAAGTGTTTATAAACTTTTACTAGAATAAATATTAATATCTTTTTCACCCTACTATTAATTTTTAGTTTGGATTAGTTCAGCAGCGATACTTATTGCTATTTCTTCCGGTGTGTTACTGTTGATTTTTATACCTATAGGAGAATAAATTGTGTCAAGCAGAGATTTTGTTATACCTTTTTTCTCAAGGTTGCTTAGGATTTGTTGTTTCTTTCTTGAACTAGCCATCATACCTATATATTTGCATTTTTTTGTAATAATCTTTTCAAGCACTTGTTCATCTGAAATGTGACCAAATGTCATTATCGCTACAAAAACATTATTTCCCTCAGGTATAATTTCTTCAATTGTGTCATATGATGCAATAATTTTTTCATTCGCATAAGTATTAGTAATCATTGTTGGCAATTTATTCCTATCATCAATAACAGTTACATGAAAGTTGAGAGTTTTCATAATACGTGATAATGCAAGAGATACGTGCCCTCCCCCTATTATGAAGAGTTTATCTTGCACACCTATGTTTTCCTTATAAGTCCAAGATGTGCCTTCTTCTGAGTAAATCCTATCCTCCTTGAGTGTGATTCCTATTTTAAAATGGATGTTTTTTTCATCTAAAGTAAGAACTCCAGGAATTGCATTAATATGAGACTCTTTAATTTCTTTTATGATTTGCAGATGCTCCTTACCGAGTGGGATTAGAGCAAATTTTTGAGAACCAGAGCATATCATTCCAGAACGATTCTCAGTTGCATTTTCATTGTGATCCAAATGTATTGTCTCAATGGTAAGCTTCTCTTTTGAGAGCATATCACGAGCTCGATCGAATAATTTATGCTCAGAGATACCTCCACCTACGGTTCCCATTACATTATCTAACATAACTAGCATTTTTGCCCCAGGCACGTTTGGAGCTGAACCTATTCTCTGGATTATTACAATAAGTACAGCACAATTACTGTTATCAAGTTCTGATATAATCGTTCCCCAGAGATTTTCTTCATTCATGATAAACACATTATAAATTTCCAATATTATTCCAAATCATGGAGAAAGAGTAAGAGTCTTTCTGGCGTAAGTGGAGCTATATATTCCCATTCTTTATCAGCTCTAAAAGCTTGAGCAGCGTCTTTCAGAGCAAAATATGCACCTATTCCATACATAAATGGCGGTTCTCCTATACCTTTTGATTGAAGAACTGCATGAGGGTTTTCTGTATCTTCAAGGAATGTAGTTTTAATTTCAGGTGCAAAATGAACATCAGGTACTTTGTAAGTAGCTAGAGCATCTGAGATTAGTTTTCCATCTATATATTGTAATTCTTCAAGAGTCATCCAACCAATCCCTTGAACTAAGCCACCTTCTACTTGTCCTAAGTCTATCAGATAATTCAGACTTCTTCCAGCATCATGAACTACGTGTACTTTATCTATTGTATAAGTTCCTCTTAAACAATCAACAGAGACTTCTGTTACTGCAGAACCGAAGACATGATATGCAAATGGTTTTCCCTTTTCTTTTTCATTATCGAAATGTATCCCTGGTGTTGCATATAGAGCTTGAGCAGCAAGATTAACTCTGTTTGTATAAGCTAACCAAATAAGTTTCTCCCAAACTAATTCTGTTTTAACACCATCAAGATAAACTGTTTCATCTTCTAATGATACTGTTCCTTTTCCCAATTTTTCTCTAACAAGATCTTTTAGTCGCTCGATTATTTTCAGACAAGCAAATTCCGTTGCTTTACCATTAAGATCAGCTCCACTACTAGCAGAAGATGGGGAAGTGTTTATGACTCTACTTGTGTTTGTGCTTTCAACACGGATACGTTTTGGATCAATAGATAGAGAACGAGCTGCTATAGTCTTAATCTTCATGTTTACCCCCTGTCCCATTTCTACAGAACCTGTACTAACATTTACACTACCATCATAGTAGACATTAACAAGTGCTCCAGCTTGGTTCATAAAAATCGAAGTAAATGATATTCCAAAACATATTGGCATAACAGATATTCCTTTCTTCATGAACTTGCTCTTTGCATTGAATTCTTCTTTTTCTGTCATCAATTTTTCATATTCAGAATCCTCAACAACTTTAGAAAAACTTCTTTTTGCATGAGCGTTCTCTACATGCATTCCATATGGAAACTGGTCTCCATCTACTAGTAGATTTTTTTTCTGTAAGACTGAAATAGGAATCCCTGATTCATCTGCAGCATGAGATAGAGCACATTCTATAACATACATTCCTTGCGGTGCTCCAAATCCTCTGAATGCAGTATATGGAACAAGATTTGTCCTGCATGGATAAGCAGTTACTTGAACATTGGGAATAAAATAAGCATTGGTTAAATGGAATAATGTTCTTCCAAGTACAGCTGTTGAAAGATCTGCAGCTGCACCTGAATTTTGATAACAATCTGCTGAAAATGCTAGTATTTTTCCTTCTTCATTAAGACCTAATTTATAATCTGTTGAATAGGGATGTCTTTTACCTGTGATTGTGATATCTTCATTTCTGTCGAGAACTAATTTCACAGGTCTTCCAGTATAAAATACTCCTAACGCACAAAAAGCTGCCCAAGCAGTTGCTTGATCCTCTTTTCCTCCAAATCCTCCACCAAGTCTTGTAACATCAACCTCTATTTTATTCATATCAAAACCTAGTATACTTGCTACAGTGCTTTGAACTGTTGATGGATTTTGAGTACTTGAATAAAGTAGCACTCGTCCTTCTTCTCTTGGGATTGCTAAACTTCCTTGAGTTTCCATATAGACATGCTCTTGCCCTCCTGAATCTGCTCTACCTTCAACGATTGTTTCACAGCTATCCCATATTGAATCAACATCTCCCAAAGTAAAGGTTCGAGATGGAGCTATTAGTGAACCCTTTTTCGCAGCTTCTCTGGGATCGAATATAGCTTGAAGTTCCTCATATTCAATTGTGATCAAATTCCTAGCTTTGTTTGCTTGTTCTTTTGTTTCTGCATAGATTACTGCAATAGGCTGTCCGATGAAATCCACTTTTTCTTTTGCTAGAAGTTCTTCATCCTGAATAATTCTACCAAGTTGATTTTCTCCTGGAATATCTTTAGCTGTGATGACTCTGATAACTCCTTTACCCTTCTCTGCTTTTGAGATATCCAAGCTTTTTATTTTTCCATGAGGAATATCTGAAACAAAAACCGCAACTTGTAGCATATTATTAGGTTCAGGTATATCATCAACAAAGACAGATTCACCTCTTGTATGAGGAGGAATTAAATCATTCATAAGGACATCTCCAGTTCAGGGAAAAGCTCAACAAAATGAGCATAAATCAACTGTCTAAGTAGTAAACGTTTGTATTTTGCACTACCTCTGACATCATCAATAGGACTTATCTCTGTATCTGCAATTCTTGCTGCTTCTTTAATCACTTCAGATGAGATTTCTTTATTCTCGAGAAATTGGGAAGCTTTTTCTAGATACATAGGAATTGGTCCAACGCCCCCTGCAGATAGATGGGGTTCTTTGATTTTCTTATCTTCAATTCTGAGTGATAAAGCGCTGTTGACACTCGCAATATCCATATACATTCTTTTTGCTACTTTTTCGAAGGAGAGTAATTTTTTCTCTTTTCTAATTCTAGACCACTCTAAAATTTCTCCATCTTTCAGGTCTAGTATTTTATATCCTTTAAAGAAATCCTTGAGTTTCATAATTCTTTTATCTTCACCCAAGACAAGACCAATTTCAGCATCCAGAGCAAGAAAATAAATAGTAAGATCACCAATAGGAGATGCATTTACAACATTTCCTCCTATTGTCGCTTGTTGACGTATTGGAAGTGAAGACACTCTTGCAAGATGTTTAGCTGTATCAAATAGAGCATTTAACTCTGCAGATGTACGAATGGTTTCTATGTCAGCTGCTGCACCGATATAAACGTGATTTTCATCTGACCAAATTTTGTCAAATCCTAATTCAGCTAGAAAGATTGGATTTTCCACTGTTTGTCTGTTAACAAATAAGTCAGTTCCTCCCGCAACAAATGTTCCTTTCTTTAGCTGAGGTTGTGTTTTTATTTCCTTTAATTGTTTAATAATTTTTGAAAAATAACTAGGTAAATAATTTGCTTCAATAAGTGCTGTAATTCTCCCTTTCGAATCATCTAAAGTAGAGATCTTCTTGGAAGCTATTTCAGCAGCACGTAAGATAGAATTGTATCCTGTGCATCTGCATATATTCCCCTCAATAGCTGTAATGATTTCTGTGTTCTCAAGATCTTCATTCATGAAATAAGCCATTAAAGCAATAACAAAACCAGGAGTACAATAACCACATTGTACACCACCTTCTTCAAAAAGTGCTTGTTGAACTGGATTAAGTTTTTCTTCCAGATTTAATCCTTCTATTGTTACAACATGTTTTCCTTCAATCTTGCCTAAAGGAAGAATGCAAGAATTCATTGCTTTATACTTAACTCTATCATCCTTGAGTTCTCCAATTAGAACCAGACATGCACCACAATCCCCCTCATGACAGCCTTCCTTTACTCCCTTGATTCCTATTTTTCTTAAGAAATCAAGTGTATGAAAACTTGGTGATTCACTTGTTTCCAAGACTTTTTGATTCAATATAAGTTTCATTCTTCAAACCTTTTTACTACTTCATCAAATGTTACTGATGTTTTGTTAATTGTATCTTTAACAGCATTAACGTCTTTTAAACCACTACCTGTAATAACAAGACAAACTGTATCTGATTCAGTAATTTTCTTTTCGTAAATAAGTTTTTTCAGCCCTCCATAAGGTACTGCTCCAGCAGGTTCTGCAAAAATTCCAGTTATTTTTCCTAATTCAGTGATAGCGTCTACAATTTCGTCATCAGTTAGAGATATGAAATAGCCATTACACGCTTCAATATAGGTACAAGCCTTAATAACATCTCTTGGATTACCAACTGAAATACTATCAGCAATAGTCTTTCCTTCTATTGCTTGAGGTTTGTAAGGTTTTCCTTTATCAAATACTGTTTTTACACCAGCTATTCCTACAGCTTGAACACCTATTATTTTAGGGATCTTATCAATCAAACCAATTTCTTTGAATTCCCAGAATCCCTTATACAAAGAACTAATTACTGTTCCATCACCAACTCCAACAAGAACATAATCAGGTACCTCAAAATCATTCTGAATAACTATCTCAAATGCTCCTGTCTTTTTTCCTTCTAGAAGATATGGATTAATAGCAGCATGTCTACAATACCATCCTTTCTTAAGACCAAACTCAAGAGATAAATCATAGACTTCATCATAGGTTCCTTCAACAGCAAAAACTTCTGCACCAGAAATTTCAAGTTGAGCTCTTTTTTCGTCTGGTATTGATGATGGAACAAAGATATATGTCTTCATTTCAGTGTGAGCGTTGAGCATGGCTAAAGACGACGCAGCATTACCAGTCGATGCACAAAACATAGTATCATTTCCTTCATCGAGAGCTATGTTTATTGCGATGGAACTTGCACGATCTTTGTAAGAACTGGAAGGATTGGATCCATCATATTTGACAAGAACATCTTTGAGACCTAGAAGGTCAAACTTGTAAAGAGGAGTTCCTCCAATATATTCATCGAATTTAGTTTTTGATTTTGTGGGTAGTAAGAAATCAAATTGATACATGGATGCTTTCTTATCCAATTTTTTTTCTTTGACATCAGTTTCTTTTTTTATTGATTCATAATCATAAATGACTTCTAAAGTACCCAATATCTTTCCGCAATCTTCACAGTAATAGAGACCTGGTTTTGGATCAAATTCTTTATTGCACGTTATACATCTCAAAATGTGTTTTCTCATGTAAGTACTCCATAAATTGCATCAACGGGACATCGTGATTGGCAAAGCCCACATTGAATGCATTTATCTTTATCTACAACTATCTTTTCGTCAACTTTTTCTAAAGCTTCAGCAGGGCAAATTCTTACGCAAATCATACACAATGTGCACTTATCATTGAATGAGGGTGGATTATTTTCAACCTTATCTTTTGGTTTGAAGATAATTTCTTTCCTCAATTTTCTAATCTCTTCAATCGATGAGAAACCATATTCTTCTAGAGCTTTTGGAAGATTAGCTATGATTTTATCATACAAGGTTCTTCCTTTGATTAAAGCTGAAGAGAGCATTTGAACAAGATCAGCTCCAGCAAGAATAAACTCCAATACATCTTCAGCTTTTCCAATTCCTCCAACACCAACAATGGGAATGTCAGGGAAAGCTTTTCGAATACTATAGACTCTATGAAGTGCAATAGGTTTGATCGCAGGACCACTCATCCATATTTGTTCATCAAGAAGAACAGAACGGTTTTTCAAATCAATAGCTGTACCAGGTCCTAGAGAATTGATAGCGACAATACCTGTCGCTCCAGCATCCAGAACTGTTTTTACAAAACCAAGAAAATCATCAACATGTGGGCTCAGTTTCATAAACACTGGTTTGTCTGTATTTTCTCGAATACTTTGGACTATACCACCAAGTAAATCCTCCGAAACATAATGAGTTGAGATTTCAAACATATCTGCAAAAGGCTCAAGTTTTGGAATGAGATATCTAAAATCTTCTTCTTTGTAACCTGCACTGATGACTAGAGGTTTCTTCTTTTCTTTGTGGATAGTTGGAAGAATCTCATTTATCCAGACATCAGAATGGAGTTCAGACCAGAGTTCGCAATTGTAAATTGCATTAGTTGTTCCAGCAATACAAGGTTTAGGAACAATTGCTCCTTCTACTGAAATAGTCTTAGCAACATTAAAACCACATGAATTGTTATTGAAGAATTGCATATTTTCGAGACCTTCTACTAGGGGACCAGCTGCTGGTCCTAGAGGATTCTCAAAATGCAGTTCTAGTAATTTTACTGAAAGATCCATTTATGTATCACCTAGCCTTTCCCATAAGGCTTTAGAAGCTATTTGTGCGTTCTTATATAATGTTTCCTCATCGAAAATACTCTTGTAATTTTCAATTAGAGTTTTACCTTTAACTATGACGCAAGATGGTTTGAAATTGTCATATAATCCGAAGAATACGTGGCCAAAAGCATTGTTTTCATCCATTTCTGTTGGATTGAGATATGGAACAAGTACAAAATCAGCAACATAACCCTTCTTGATTTTTCCAATCCTTATACCCATTTGACGACCGAAGTAATCATATGAATCATTAATGTATTTTAGTAACTCATCAAAACCAATCCCAACAGCGTCGTTTATTGCAGCTTTGCCTGCAAAAAAGAAATAGGTCCATTCTTTAGCAATATTTGTTCCAAGACCATCATTACCAATGAGTATCTGAATATTGTTATTTCGGAAGATATCTATGTTAAAAGCACCAACAGCATTATTCATGTTAGATGTTGGATTGAGAGCGATAACTGCTTTCTTTTCACTAATTATTTTAGCCTCATCCTCATTAATATGAACACAATGAGCAAGAATTGAATCTTTATTCAAGAGTTTATGTTTCAGATATCTGTTTACAACTGGTAAATTGTATTTCTCTAATGAATCTTCTTCATCTTCCTTACTTTCTGCAACATGAACATGAATAGGAGCTTTTTCTAGAACTAAACCAACTTTATCTAGTGTTCTCTCAGAAAGGCTCATTGAAGCATGAAGTCCAAACATTCCTTTTGCATCAGTAGAATCGTATTTTAAACCTGTAAGATTCTCATGGATACACTCATCTACATTAAAGCGATCACTTGTTTCGAAACAGAATATACCACGCATGCCAAGAGTATCTACAATAGCTTTCT
>JAGLTB010000092.1 GCA_023270155.1 Candidatus Heimdallarchaeota archaeon
CTTTTCTTTCTCTGGGGTCAAAACACTTGTTTGTATATTCCATTCTATTTTGTTAATTTTCTCGTTAAGACCTCGCATGCTTCCTCGTTTTCTTCCGATACTATCTTTGCTTATTGTCTGTTCTTTTTCCACTACTTCTTCTAGAACCTTTTTATTTTCCTTAACCTTTTCTTGCAATTCTTTTCGTTTTTGTTTAAATTGTTTTACTTGAGAGTTTAAGTCATCTCTTTTAGTAGTATATTCTTTAGCTCTTGCAAGATCTTCATTTATCTGTTGATTAAACTCGTTTCGCTTAGTTAATTCTTCTTTTGTTAACTGGTTATGTCCATCTCTTTTTTTCTTTAAGAAACTAATTTCTTCTTCCAGTTTTCCTAGTCTAACGACTAAATCTTCGTTTCTTCTGTGTCCTTCACTAGTAGCTTCCATACAGTAGCACAAGTGTTGGAAAAGTATCGGATTTTAAAGATTTTTCGTATTAAGCGAACAAAAAAATAATAGAATGACTATAATTTGCAAAATTAAGATTAAACAACTAAGGTAAGCTCATGTTAACTAAGCTGCCTTTCGACTTCTTGCCCTGCTCTTGCCATATCTAGAAAGACTAGACCTAGTTTTGCTTCTTTTCTTGCAGAGACCGTTAGTACAGCATTTTGCCCTGCAGCAATAGTAATAATATAACCATAAGCTCCTTCAATGAAAATCTTCTCTAACTCTCCCCTTTGCATTTCTTGAGCTACTCTCTCTCCTAATGAAAGCATCGCTGCAGTCATTGCTGCTAATCTTGCTTCTTCGATTTCTTGAGGTAGAACAGATGCTATTGGTAATCCTTCAATTGAAACAATCGCTGCGCTTTCTATCTCTGGTACTTTAATCTTTAAATCACTTAATGTGGTCTTTAATTCCGCTGTTTTATTTTCAAAAGTTATGCCAAATGCCATGTGGATAACCCCGCATAGTTGAATGCTGAATTTTACTTATAAATCCAGCTATTACTGGTACACTTTTCTCTCCATCACTTTTAAATTTATTTGGTTGGGCAAAATAGAAGGAAGGAATTATATCTCCAATTTCTCATTTAACTGATTTTTTACATAATCTCTAAGTTCAAGTTCAGTTGGAATCGCATTTAGAATTTTACCTCTCTCCATTACTAGATCGATCATTTTATCCATGGATTTTGCACAAGAAGGGCATTTAATGGTTGATTTATGAAATTCTTCACAAAGATAAATTTGACATTGATTACAAAAACCAACTTGTTTTTTACCAGCGAATTTTCCTCTTTTTGCAATGGATTTTCCTTCAATTTCAACAATATCGAATGCAAAATCTACTGTTGGACTGTTTGAAACAAAGGTTCCAACACCAAAACCATCTGCAAAGCTTCGATATTCTCTAACAGTATCTTCAGTTAAGCCACCACTCAGAAAAATCTTAATATCTTCTCTTCCTCTTAATTTTAGTTCCCATTTTATCTCTTGAACGATGTCTTCAAAACTTCCTTTTCTTGAACTAGGTGTATCCAATCGAACCCCCGAGAGTTTATCCCCTAAAGCTTCCAGTGCTTGAAGAACCTCAACTCTTTCATCATTAAATGTATCAGCAAGCGCAACTCTTGAGACAGCGCTATCAATGTGTCTATCAAAGGATTGAACTGCTTGTGCTATCCCACCTTCGATCATAATTAAAGCGTGTGGGATTGTTCCTGTTGCAGGAATACCTAGTTTATCTGCACTTAATACGCAAGATATGCCATCAAATCCTGCAATATAACAAGCTCTATCAATAGTAGGTGCAATTTCTGGAGGCATTCTTCTAATACCAAATGAGAGTAAGGTTTTATCTTGAGCTGCTATTCTTAGTCGTGTAGCTGCTGTACCTACTCCAGATTGAAAGCATAAATAACCGAGCATTGGTGTCTCATATATAGCGAAATCACCATACATGCCTTCGACTATTAAGAAAGGTATCCTAACACCGTTAATGTCATTGTTAGGAAGAATGGTTCCTTCCTTTATCGAATAAATATTCACATCCAAGTTTGCTTTTGAGAATAAATTTAATACATCATACAAACCTAGGAATAAAAACTGTTTCCCTTCCCTAGGTATCCCTCCTGTGGTTACTTCAGCCCAAACTTTTGTATTACTCAGATTATCTTTGTCTAAACATTCTTTTGTTCGGACAAAATAGACATCTGTAGTTCTTCCCTCAGCAATTTCCTCTTCAGTAGCTATCCACTTTTTAATATTTCCCATATTTAAAACATGT
>JAGLTB010000093.1 GCA_023270155.1 Candidatus Heimdallarchaeota archaeon
CCAAAGTAATTAGTTGGTCAAAATGGTAAAAAAGAAGAATGAAAAATGGACTTCAGATTGTATTCCTGATTTGAAGGAGAAAACAATTGTTATAACAGGAGCTAACAGTGGTTTAGGATTTGAGATAACAAAGATTCTATCTACTAAAAATCCACACATAATTATGGCTTGTCGCAATTTCGAAAAAGCTGAAAAAGCGAAAGCAAGTATTTTGAAAGAAAATCCTGAGGTTTCTTTGGAAATCATGCAAATTGATTTATCAAAACTTGCTTCAGTTAAGAATTTTTCAAAGCAGTTTAGTGGCAAATTTGATAAATTAGATATTCTCTTCAATAATGCTGGAGTAATGTTTGCACCTAAAGTAATAACTGAAGACGGATTCGAGCTTCATATGGCTGCTAACCATTTTGGTCACTTCGCACTAACTGGATTATTAATGGATAAGCTAGCTAAAGCTGAAAATGCTAGAGTTATCTCTATATCAAGTATGGGTCACAGATTTGGTAAAGTAAATCTCAAGAATGTCAATTATGAAAAGGGATTATATAACAGAATAATGGCTTACAGTAATAGTAAGATTGCTAATCTCTACTTCTCATATGAATTAGATCGTAAACTGAAAGAGTCAAAGAGTTCCATTATCAGTGTCGCAGCTCATCCAGGATGGACAAGAACAAATCTTCAAACAGCTGGTGGAGCAATAGATAATTCAAAAGGAAGCATAAGATTTTGGAACTTCATGAATATCTTTTTCTCTCAAGAAGTAGATATGGGGGTTTTACCACAATTAAGAGCTGCTTTTGATCCGAATGTTAAAGGTGGAGAGTATTTTAGTCCTGAGAAATTCTTACATCTGAGAGGTTACCCTATTATTAAACCGTCAAGTAGAAGATCACGAAATAAGAAAAATGCGCAGCAATTTTGGGAAGTTTCTGAGGAATTAACTGGAGTAAAATACAAGTTAAAATAACTATTACTTAACCGTCAAAGTGGATCTTCTGGTATTTTACCATAACTTTGGCATAAATCCCATAATAGATTTTGAGCTTCCACTGAGCAATAATCATATGGAGAAACAGGTTCTTTTTCACTCATAAATGAATGACGTGTTATAGTCCAGTGAATGTGAGGAAATTCAGAACTAGGAACAGGTGTTAAAATACCTAAAGACTGGTTTAATTCCACAGTATCTCCAGTATTTACACTAATAAAGAGCATTTGTTCATCAATCACTAATTCTTCAGTAGTCCAAGGCTCAAACGCTATGAACATAGTCCATTTAGAATTAATTTTTATGTTAACATCAATTATCCAATATCCGTTTGACATCTGATGTTTCTTAACTTGAGTAATTTTTCCTGCGATTGGCGAAAATATTTCTGTATTGTTTTCTAGACGGAAATCAAACCCAATATGAAGTTGAGTTGATCTGTTGTCATGAAAGACTTGAACACCAGACACTACTCCTAATTCATGAACAGGAAGAGAGAAAACGGGTGTTTCTGCAAAACCAAAAGCAATTGCAAAACCTGCTATAGTAGCTCCTGAAATTAAAATAACTAGACCAGTAAATTTTGGAATAATGCTCTTAAAGCTCATTAATATAATTCTTTACTATGAGTAATTATACATTTCTGCCTCTATTGAGTCTTCTTTTTCTAAAGATAAGAGCATATACAGTGCCATAAAATGGAATTACTGCGAAAAATCCATAGTAAATGTAAGATCTTGGTTCGTCATCAAGCGGTGGTTCTTCTGGGTTCTCTGGATTTTCTTCTCCATAAACTGGTGGCTCGGATAAGGGATATAAATCTACAGAATTAACAACTCCATCTATGGGATATGCAAATGATACATTCCAATCAGACCAATAATTTCCTTTTTGTGTTGTTTCATCATACCATGTATTCAAAACTGCTGAATCCAAGGCTTGGGAAGCTTCAAATGGATTGTTGTTAATGAAAGCATTATGGTGAACAATGTTCATTGTAGAAGCGCTGTGAATAGCAACTCCGTGATATAAGTTTTCGATAAAATAGTTGTAAGTAATTACACAATCATGAGTGTTATCTAAATCTATACCTGGACCAAAATTGTACGAAATCGTATTGTTAGTTATATCACTGAGTTCGGAAAGATGAAATTCAATCCCATAACGACTATTGCTATTGATAAAATTATTCTGAATGTGTAGAGATCTTGAAGACTGTATTCGAATTCCAAATTCGTTATTGGAAATCGTGTTATTTAATATTAATATTTCATAACTGCTTTTTATCCTAATACCTTCAGCATTGTTGTAACCGAAGTAATTATCGCTGATATCTAAATTCAATACACTGAAGGAACCTATTACATCATTAGATACAACAGTGTTATAAACAAAGGATACATCTGTGCAAATCTCAATCCGAAAAGCTTGATCATTGCGAAGCCAATGACTATATTCAATATCTATGGAACTGCTATTAAAGACAAACAAAGCAGTGTCAGTTGATTTGAATTCTTGATTAATTATCAAAACGTTGCTACAAGATATAACGTACAGCTGATTATAGAGGGGAGTGGTAATGTTAAAGTCGTCTTCATCAACGAAGAATCCTATCTGCTTACCATCTACTGTATTATTTATTACTGTATATGTACGATAAATTGAATGTGCTTCCTGTATTTCAAGCCCATCATGAATAAACGTGTTATTGATTAGGGTTGAATTTGTAGAGAATTGTGCAAACATACCATAAGAAATTGCATTTGCACACAGATTGTTAGTTACATAGGATAGTGGGGAAGATCTGATAACAATATTATTCTCTGAAGCATCTGTACATGTATTACTATCCACAAAAGCAGAATAGCACTCATCTACATAAATTCCATATAGACCAGTATCGACACACAGATTTGAACTAATGTTGCATTCATTGGAATTAAGCACTCTTATACCAGAATAAGTGCAACTTATAGTATTATTAAAAATAGTAGCAGTATTGTTTGCTGTATCCTCAACTGAGATACCATTATCAACTTGAATCGTGCAGTTTCTAATGATAAAATGTTTAGTAGTATTCTTAATATTTATACCGTATTGATAATCACCAGAGATGGTGTAATTTTCGATGATGTATGGATAAGATGTGTTACCAGATCCAGGGAAACCATAACTGATGAAATCAGCATCAGACTCAACAGTGATAAAGTTACCAGCTTGGAATCTTATAAAATCTTCACTAGAAGGATAAAGAGAGATAACATCGTTACTAGTTGTGAGAATGGAAAGGAGAAATAAAAAGACAACAAAGAATGAACACTTTGCAGTTTTAACAAGTAGTATAGACTTTCCTTTCATACCAGACATGACAATAGAATATTGAACACTAATAAATTAATTCATAGACTGTAATTTTTTAGAAAAGCAAGTTACTGTCAAGAAATTGTAAAACAAAAATCTAAAGAACATCTCAATTGTGAGTTTTTGAATCGCGTACAAATATGTCGAAAAAACTCTTTTTCTAAAAAAGTATAAAAATTAGTAAGAAAATGTCGGACAAGAACTATTAAATAAAGAAGAAATAGAATCAAAATCAAAGAATGGTGAAAGAATGAGTGAAAAAGAACTATCACAAGAAGAAATAGATATATTATTAGCAAAAGCTAAAAAACCCTCTGCAGATGCAGTAAAATTGCATCCTTACTACATGGGAAAAATGCAAACAGTGCCAAAATGTAGTGTGTGGGGTTTCGATGCATTTGCGGTGTGGTATACTCCTGGAGTCGCAGAGGCGTGTAGACAAATCGCTGACGATCCTCAAAAATCCTTTACAATGACTAATCGAGCTAATACCATCGCTGTAGTCTCTGATGGTACAAGGGTTTTAGGTTTAGGAGACATCGGTCCTGCTGCTGGTCAACCTGTTATGGAAGGAAAAGCATTGCTCTTCAAATACCTTGGTGGTGTTGATGCTTTTGCATTGAGCATTGATACAAAAGATCCTGATGAAATAATCAATTTCGTTAAATTGCTCCAACCTTCAGTTGGGGGTATCAATCTAGAAGACATCTCTAAACCAAAATGTTACAAAATACTTGAAACATTGAGAAAGGATCCTGATATACATATTCCTGTGTGGCATGATGACGCTCAGGGAACTGCTTCAGTAGTTGCTGGAGGTGTTATTGGTGCAGCTCATCATGTTGGTAAAGCTCTAGACCAGCTCAAAGTTGCTATGCTTGGTGTTGGTGCAGCTAATACTCGAACTGCTTACGTACTTGAATCAGCTGGAGTTCCTTTGAAGAACATAGTCATGTGTGATTCCAAGGGAATTATTACCAAAGATCGACCTGATATTATTGAGCAAAAAGACTATGACACTTTCAAATATGACTTAGCCCAAAAGACAAATGCAGAAGGTTTATCTGGTGACTTTGGTGTTGCTACAGATGGAGCAGACGTTATGATTTCTGCGTCCAAATCTGCACCAGACGTAGTCAAGAAAGATTGGATCTCAAAAATGGCTTCAGATAGCATTGTCTTTGCATGCGCGAATCCTATTCCAGAAATTTGGCCTTGGGATGCAAAAGCAGCAGGTGCAAGAGTCGTTGGTACAGGCAGAAGTGATTTCGATAATCAAATCAACAACAGTCTTGGTTTTCCAGGTATTTTTAGAGGTACTTTGGATGTCAACGCAACTACCATTACAGATGAAATGTGTGTCGCTGCAGCTCAAGCTATTGCTGACATAGCTATTAAGAAAGGTACAACTGACAAATACGTTCTTCCAACTATGGATGAATGGGAACTCTTCCCATACGAAGCTGCTAAAGTAGGAATGAAGGCTATCGAACAAGGAGTAGCTCGAACTATCATGGAAGAAGATGAACTCTTCAAGATGGCTGAAGAGAAAATCAAGTATGCCAGAGATTTAACAAAGAGTTTGATGGACAACAATTTCATTGCTCCCCCCATCTAATTCCTCTTTTTTTTCTTTTTTTATGTTGTTATTATTGGCTTCTATTCGGTCAGATTTTTTCTCAGGAACAGAGAAACTCGATTCTTTTTCTTTCGCCTCTTACAAACTATTTATAATGTATTTTGGTGAATTTTAATATGAATGTCTGATAAACCTACAATTTCTTCATTCGAAGCTATCTTTGATGCAAGTCCTATGTCTATTATTATTGTGCAGGACTTAACCAAAGTAGTTTATTGTAACAAGACATTCATTGAGGTTTCTGGTTATTCTTCTGAAGATGTTCAAGAAATGGAAATACTAGACTTTGTTCATAAGGATGATATCGTCCTAATCAAGGATAGACAAAAAATTCTTTTGGAAGGAGAAGAACCTGAAAGACGTTTCACTATGCGTTTCATGCACAAAGATGGTTCAATTATACTTACTCAAGTTACTGGAGATAATATCATCTACAATGGTAAACCCGCTCGAATAATGACTGGAGCAAATATCAGTGCTCAACCACTCAGTGATCAATCACCAGAACTAGTTAGTGCTCTTCTAGATGCTTTGACACATCATACAGAACTAGGGTTTTGGGTAGATGATTTAGATGATCATACAATGTATATCAATGAAAGACTTTGTGAAGTTTTAGGTTATACTTACGATGAAATAAAGGATAAATCTGTAACAGATTTTCTTGATCCGGTCTCTCATGAATCATATCTTCAGAGCATAGAGAATAGAAAAAAAGGAACACCTACTAGCTCTTATGAACTAATATTGATTGATAGATTGGGTCGTCCTAACACTTTTAGAGTAATTGGTTCTACTCTATATGATTCCAATAATCAACCTATGGCTTCTGTGGGTTTTTTTGCTAATATTGAACCTATGAAAAAGCTTTCAACTATTGTTTCAACTCTAAATAAATATGCTCTTTATTCTAGGTATAAAGATTTGTCTTCCTTCTGGAACAAAGTTGTAGATGATGTTTTGAGCATTTTTTATTCTGATCATGGGATGGTTTTTCTAGACAATGAAGTTTTAGCAAAAAAAGGAGAGTTTGCATTAAACTTTTCTCCAACTGATGTTCTAGAAGATCTTACTAAGAAAGGTGATATAGTTTCCTGTTTAGATACTGATTGCAGTCATTTTTTTGATGGTGCTCAAAGTGTTTTGCTTGCGACAATGTTTCTCAATCAACAACCAGCAGGATTTATTTTAATAGGATCAGACATTGAAAACCTCTATCTTCCTCAAGATGTTGATCTTTTCATGACTTTTGCCAATCAGATTACAATGAATTATGAACATCACTTCTTATACATAGAATCTGAAGAGGAAAGAGAATATGTTTCAATATTATTAGACATTTTATCTCATGATTTTCTTAATGCTAATACTTCAGTTCATGGCTATTTAGAGCTCTTAGATCAAGGTTTGGACACACAAAACGTTGAAAAATTCAAAGAATTCTTGTCAAGAAGTATTAATGTAGTTGAAAGGAGTGAAAGAATTCTTCAAACAGTACAACAGTTAACAAAAATTCAAAAGGAGAGACAAGCAAAACGAACTCTTCCTCTTCGTCCTATTCTTGAAAATGCTATTGAACTTCAAAAAACAATGTTCTATCCCCGAAAAATTGATGTTACTTTTGAATGTCCAAAAAAAACAAATGTGATTGCTGGAGATCTTCTACAGAATGTGTTTGAGAATGTTATCAACAACGCAGTTAAATATACTGAAGACCAAGATGTTAAACTTGACATTGATTGTATTTCTGTAGAGATTGAAGAATCGAAGCTGATGGAGATTAGATTTACGGATTACGGAATGGGTATTCCTGATGATATAAAACCCAGATTTTTCAGACGTTTAACCAGAGGTGACCACAGGTTCCAAGAGGGATCTGGTTTAGGATTGTATTTAGCTAGGGTTATTCTTGATACTTACAATGGTGAAATAAGATTTTCTAATAGAGTTCCTGATGATTATACAAAGGGAACAGTAGTTATAATACAAATTCCTGAAGGGTGATGCTATGGTTTCCATATTTATAATTGATGATGAAGAAACAATTAGATACCTCTATCAGGAAGGTTTAACAATGGAAGGTCATCAAATAATAGGAACTGCTCAAAATGGTATGCAAGCTATTGAGAATATTGAGGGGATGAAATCATATCCAGATGTAATTATTCTAGATCATCGCATGCCAATAAAAAACGGTATTGAAACATTAAAGGAATTACGTAAGAATAAAATAGCTAGTAAATCCAAAATCTTGTTTGTGACAGCAGATCCCACAATTAGAGAAGAAGCAAATAATTTAGGAGTTTCACTTTTTATTCAGAAACCATTTAGTATCTTGAAATTAGCTAAACTAATTACTAATCTCTTCAATTAACTTCGCTTAATCTTCTTTTATCTTGATTTACCAAAGGAGCTGAATATCAATATTTATTATTGTAATTATCCTTAGTATTTCAACAGATCTAAAGTGAATAAAATGGAAACGTGGGTATTGATTCTTATTATTGTTCCTGTAGTTTTACTTGATTCAGGTATGAAATTATTTGCTACTCTTGATTTAATTAAAGGTTGGGAAAAGAGATCAAAGAATACTAATTATATCTGGATAACTGCTATTTGGGTAGTTAACATGTTTGGATGGTTATCATATTTATTATTTGGAAGAATACCAAAAGAGAAGACAGAAGATGAAGAAGATTGGGGTTAAAGTAGAAGCTTTGAGTAAGAATTTCGATGAGATAAAGGCTCTTAAACAGGTTTCTTTACAAATCGATAAACCTGGACTCTATGGTCTTATCGGACCTAATGGAGCAGGTAAAACTACTTTGTTAAAGTGTATTTCCAGCTTATTAGTCCCATCAGAAGGAGATATTCATCTTAATGGAGATAGGGTATCTCCAAAAAACCTAGCTATTCGAAATAAAATAGGATTCTTACCTGAAGATTCAGGTTTGTACGACAGACTTTCAGCTAAAGAATTCCTACATGTAATGGCTGGAATGTCAGGTATTTCTAAGGAAATTAGAAGCAATAAAGTTAGAGATGTTGTTGAGTATATCGGTATCGATTTTCCTCCAAGTAAAATAGTAAAATATCTTTCAACAGGTCAAAGAAGATTACTTCTCTTAGCAAGTATTATCCTTCATGAACCTGATATCATTATTCTTGATGAGAGTCTCTCAGGATTAGATCCTATAAACAGAGAACGTATAAGCGAAATTATGCGAAGATTAGCTAAGGAAAATATAGTTATTTTTTCCAGTCATATTTTATCAGATATATGGAGATTATGCGATAAAATCTATGTTCTTAATGATGGTAATCTAATTGTCGAAGATAACCCTGATAACATTCTCTCAAGGATGACTGATGATTCCTTTTTTGTAACATCTAAAATTAACATCGAAGAGGTCAAAGATTATCTAGAAAAGAATAAGTTTATCCAAGAAGTGAGTATTCAAGGAGAAAGAATAATCTTTCGACTTAAGGATTTTAGCAAAGCAAAGCAACTTGTAGGAGAAATGTTAGAGAAATTTGAAATTGTTTCTTTTGGACCAAATATTCCTGATTTAGATCAGATATTTACAAGGTTGGTGGATGCCTCATGAGAGCGATTTTTTCAACTCAAAGTAAATCGTTTTTGTTTAAGGAATGGAAATATATCCGAAGGAAAATTTTACCTTTATCTATTGGTTTAGCTATTTTTGGTTTTTTAACAGTTATTTTGTTGTTAGCTCTTCCATATCTAGCAGATTTTCTTGAAAGCCTTTTACCTGAAGTCACACCAGAAATGTCAATTCAAAGCTTTATGGATAGTACAAACAGTATTGTTTCAATAATAGCTGTTATATTATGTGCTGATGCAATAGCAGGGGAAAGAGAACAAAATACTTTGGTACTAATACAAACAAAACCAATATCCCCAGTTACTGTTATTTTAACTAAGTTAGCTGTACGCTATCTTCTTGTTTTCATAAGTACAATTGTAGGTGCTATAGCTGTCTTCTTTGGTACTTGGGCTTTCATAGGATTACCAGACATTGTTTCATTCATTATTTCTTTAGTAGTCTATGCTTTCACTCTGTTTGCCTATCTCGGTATAGGAATGCTAATTTCCACTATTGCTAGAAGCCAGATCTCAGCAGGAGTGATTTCAGCTGTCATTATTCTGTTGATTACCTTAATCTCTGCGTTTCTATTGTTTGAAAAATTCCAACCCTACAATATCTTTATGATGTCAGTTAATCTCACAACGATGGAATTTACTCCAACTAATATTGCAGTCGTCTGCATTGTTCTGTTCGGATTAGGTTCTGTATTTGTTACAGCATCGGTATTAGCGTATTACTCTGAAAAAGAACCAACAAGAAAGAAAGTATAAAGAATTTCTTAATTATCCTTTTGAGCTAGGATAAGATATAAATAAAACTTTCAACAATTAGAAACTGTGCAGAAGTGAAATAGATGATATTATTACCACCCAAAGAAGATGAAGTAGAAGATAGTGAAGAAACTCAGGAGTTAGATCTTGGGGTAGTTGGACATGGACCAGCAGGGTTGACAGCTGCGTTATATGCTTCAAGATCTGCTATTTCCGTTGCTTGTATAGGGAGAGATTATGGGGGACAAATGGGATTAGCTTTAGAAATCGAAAACTATCCTGGTTTTGAAAATATCTCAGGGATTGAATTAACAGATAAGATGAGAGCTCAAGCTGAGAAATTTGGTACAAAGATTATCTATGGTGAGATTTCAACAATTGAAAAGACAGAAGATAATAGATTTTTTATCAAAAGTGATATGGGAAATTATCTAGTTAAAGCATTAATTCTTGCAACTGGAGGAAGGCACAGAGAACTCGATGTTCCAGGAGAAAAGGAATTTATAGGTCGAGGTGTCTCGTACTGTGCTACTTGTGATGCTGCTTTTTTTAAAGAAAAAACAGTTGTTGTTGTGGGAAGTGGTGATGCAGCTGCTACTGGTACTCTTGCTCTGAGCGATGTGGGGGCCAAGAAAATCTATTGGACGTCTAGATCTGATTATCTCAAATGTGAACGAATTTATGTTGATAGAGCAGAAGAGAGAGAAAACATTGAGATCTTGTACAATAAACAAATAACGGAAATTAAGGGGACAAATACTGTTGAAGAAATTATCTTCAATGACGGCAGTACCCTGAAAGCTGATGGTATCTTTGCAGAAATTGGTGCAATACCTAACACAGAACTTGCTGAAGCCTTGGGTTGTGAACTCGAAGATGGTTTAATTAAGATTGATGACGATTGTAAAACCTCCGTCCCCGGTATTTTTGCTGCTGGGGATGTAACATCTAAAATTAGGAACCCATTAAGTAGACAAGTAACTACTTCGGTAGGATTAGCAACAGTTGCTGCTATTAACGTAGCAGAATTTTTACAAGCAAGGAAAACAATGAAGAAAGATTAAATTTCTTACTTCTTTTTTTATTTATTTAATTAGAAGGCATTATATATTTCAATTGTTACCAGTTGTTTCAATGGATATAAGTCTAATCCATTCTCTTCCATTTTTTTACTTTTTTTGAAGTAAATATATATTGAAATTATCTTGCATGGAAGACAAAGAAATATCCAATATAGAGAATAGACGCAAAGCGGGTTAATATAGAAAAAATTCTGCAATTGAAATCATAATAGATTGTTCTCTTAGAGTTTTTCAAAAAAAGATATAAGGATGTTATTAAATATAACACACTGATAAGAAGGAATTAACAATGATTAGTCGAATCTGGCACGGATGGACTTCGCTCGAGAATGCTGAAGCTTACGAATCACTTCTCAAGAGCGAAATTTTTGTGAGTATAAAAAACCGAAGAATTGATGGTTTTAAAGGAATTCATCTTTTACGTCGTAATATTGTTGATGAGGTGGAATTCATTACAATAATATGGTTTGATTCGTTAGAAGCAGTTCGTACTTTTGCAGGTGAAGATTATGAGTTAGCAGTTGTCCCTCCAAAAGCAAGAGCCTTACTTTCACGTTTTGATGCAAGATGTCAACATTATGAAGTTAAAGCTGAAGTTAGATGAATGACAAACTAATATTAAAAAGTTAAAGAATAAGAAGAAGAAAGATAAACATCTTTCTTTCTAATCTAATTTTTTCAGTTCTGATTTTTCTATCCCTTCTTTGTACAGTGTCTGCATTTCATCCACTTTTTTCTTATTCATTGGATAAATAAGTAAAAACACTATCCCAATTACTAATGCACCTGCTGGGAAGAATGAAATCAGTGATTTCAATCCAGTAACTAAATCAACGGAAACAACTTCTGGATCAAATAATGACCATCCGTATCTTGAGAGTACAGAACTAACTGAAACAATTGCGAAGATTGATGATAATCTTATAACTAGAGCATGTACTCCGTAGTAAGAAGCTTCTCTTCGTTGACCAGTTTTTCGTTCATCTTCATCAGCAATGTTAGAGATATTCCGATCTATGAAGTATGGTGAGCCTGCTAAACCTACTCCGTTTAATGCCATCATTACCAAAGCAATGTAATAATTAGTTACAAAGAATAGAGGGATAAGAACTGCTACCCAATATGCTTGAGATATGATGAAACCCACTTTGCTTCCAACTTTCGAATCCACCCAAGACCAGAATACTACTCCTGGAGCAGAGCTAACAAAAGCTACAAGAAGAAGTAAAACTACAAGCATAGAATTAGATTCCAAAAGAACAAATTCAGAATAAATAGGCATTATCATAGGAAAGAGTGCAAAAACGTACCAATTCATTAAAGAACATAAGATGAAAACAACAAATTTCCAATTCTTTAGAGTATACCAAATTGATTGAAAAACACCATAGGTTTCTTTTTGTTCAAGTTCCTCTAATGGAGGTTCTTTTACACCCCATTTGATGTTGATAAAAGCTGTTACGAACACTATTACTCCCAATACTGCTCCTGCTATCCAGTAGTTGTATATGTTTTGTTGTGAGCTTTCAGTTAGCGTAGGAATGAATAAAGTTGGTACACCCATTCCTAAAATTAGACCAAGTACCATGAAGATTCTTCTTCCTGTACCAGCTTCTTCTCTTTCTCGATCTGTTCTAAACATTTCGGGGTAGAGAGATGTTCTGTTTAAAGAGAAAGCAGTGTAAATAGTGTCGAAGATACAGATTATCAAGAAGAAGTATACAGCAACCCAAACTGGATGAGTATTAGCTGTGGAAAATGGAGTAAATAGGAAAAACATTATCAAAGATAAAGGAATCCATGCTACTATCATCCAAGGTCTTCGTCTTCCACCTCCAAGCTTTTTCGTTCTAGTTTTGTCTGAAAATCCACCTAGAATAGGATCATTGAATGCATTGTATATTGACCAGAGAATATAAATAATCATTACATGTTGAACTTTGATACCTATAACAGCGTAATAGAAAGTAAAGATTAGAAAAGAGAATCCTTGATATGCTACAGCATCTGTAATTTCTCCAGTTGCAAAAGCAAGATTAAATTTAAGTGGAACTTTAAATCGAGATTCTTTTTTTTCAGCCATGGAAGATTGTTTATCTGGGTTTTTTAAAAATGTTTTCGAGAATTTTTAAAGAAAGTCTAGATAGAAAGGTTTAATAATGACCATCCACACGGATGGTATAGAACATCCATTAAGAAGATAGGTGGAATGCATGACAGAAAAACAATACGAAAAAATAACTGTAAATCTCCCTGCGGTAGATTTAGGAAAAATAGATTATCTGGTTGAGCAAGGATTCTACAATACAAGAACAGAATTCATTCGCACATCAATAAAAAATGAAATTGATAAAAACGCTTATGCAATTGATACAGTGATTCAAGAAGAAGGGAAAAAGAAAGGATCTTTCTTTGTAATAGGTGTTATTAATATAGATAGAAAAACACTCACAAAGTACCTAAAACAAAACAAAAAGGTTTCAATTTTTGCAATAGGGATGTGTTTCATATCAAAGGACGTAGACGTTAATTTAGCATCAAAAACGATTAATTCTTTCAAAGTATATGGAATAAAGAAAGGACCAAAAGATGTGATGGAATATCTTACAAAAATGAAGTGATTCTATGAAGATAACAATAAAAATTGAGATTGGATCTTTTCCATTTTTCTTTAGAATTATTATTAACTCGAATAGAAAGCAAGAGCTTTACTACACAATAAATTAATCACCCAGATTCAAACCAGCTGAGCTATATATCCTCAGCTTCTTTTTCTTTTAAGTATTTTTCGCGTTTATCTTTCATGTAAGCTGGAATAGGTACATCCCACCAGCCCCAAGCTGGAGAACCAGTATATTTGGGATCTCTATTTACCATAATTTCTATGACTGCAGGTCCTTCTTGATTAAAAGCTTCTTCTAAAGCTGGTTTAATCTCTTCTGCTTTAGAGATCTGAGTAGACCAACATCCAAATCCTTTAGCAATTTCAGAAAAGTCTGGAGTATACACATTGCCATTATTGTCTTCAAATTCAGTGGCATATCCTCTATCTTCACCAAGAACAGCTCGTTGTAAATCAGTAATAGCAATCCACCCAGCGTTGTTAAGAACAGTAATTACAACGTTGAGATTCAGCTGTTTAGCAGTGTGGAGTTCCTGCATGGTCATCATAAAATCTCCATCTCCAACTAATCCAATAACTTGTTTTTCAGGTAAACCGAGTTTCGCACCTATAGCTGCTGGCAGAGTGTAACCCATTGTAGAAAAACCTCCAGCAGTTATACAAGTATGAGGTTCATAGAATGCTATTTCCTGAATCATCTGTGCTTGAACGTTACCTGAACTGGTAACTATCACGGCATCTCTATCTAGAAATTCTCTCACTTCTTTGAGTACACAAGAAATCATTACTGGTTCCAGTTCAGGTTTTCGCCAATCATCTAGAAACTTAAACCATTCCTCTTTCAAATCCTGGATTTCTTTGAAGTATTCACTTTCTTCATAACTTCGTGGAGCATGAGTTTCCCTAAGAACTGCTAAAAGATCAAGCAAGACAGTTTTTGCATCTCCAAGTATCCCAACATCTGTTCTATAGTTCTTACCTATTTCATGTGGATCAATGTCAATATGAATGAGTCTAGAATCTGCTCCCGCAGGACCGAAATTCCAAGCTACTCCTTTCTTATAAGAGCAAGTAGATTCATCAGCAAAACGAGTACCTATTGCTAGAACAACATCAGCTTTGCTACTCAAAGCTAATCCAACCTTTGTTCCTTTTGATCCAGTTGCCCAACCAAACAAAGGATGATCGTTTGGAAAAGCATCTTTAGCCATCATAGAAGCAAGAACAGGAGCACCAACAAATTCAGCTAGGTCAACTATCTCCTTGAAAGCACCAGAATCAACTACTCCTCCACCTAACCAGATTAATGGTCTTTTCGCTGTCATAAGCAATTCTGAAGCTTCTTTTATGAGCTTCAGGTCGCCTCTAGGTTTTGCTGAAGTTCTTCTTTTCTCAGGATCAGGTAAAGCTTTTGAGATGGGATCACATTGAACATCCATAGGGAGATCAATATGTACTGGACCTTTTCTTCCAGATAGCATAATATTGAATGACCTTTGCATAACTTTGGGAACTTGTTCAGCTGAAGCAAGTTCAAATGATCTCTTAACAACTGGCTCAAAAATTCTTGGAAGAGAACTATCTTTTTGTCTTTCTATTTCTTGTAAAACTCCCACTCCCCGCATATGAACATGAGTATTTCCAGTCATCACTAAAACAGGCATTGAGTCAACATATGCATCTGCTAAGCCTATAGTTGTATTGATTGCTCCTGGACCAATACTTGTGAAAACAGCTAAGGGTTGTCCAGTAACTCTATAGTAACCTACAGCCATGTGAACTCCAGCCATCTCTTGTTTGGGTTGAATAACTTTGATTTTATCCTTATATTTTAGTAGAGCATCAGTTAAACCTAAACATCCATGTCCAGGAATCCCTAAAACATAAGGGAGACCTTCTTTAATGAGATATTCAACAATAACTTCAGATCCTGTTAGTTCATCTTTTTTCTCTGCTACCATGGTGTTCAGTTTCTTTTTAGTATTCCTTTTATATTTATTTTCCTCAAAACGCATATCATCAATCCTTCTCAAATTTTTATCAAATTGAGAAAGTGTATAAATAATTTGTAATGTTATTGTTTCAATGTTAAGTAAATAGAAAAAAAGAGAAATAATCGTGAATTATTTCTTTTTCTTGCTTTTCCCCTTGCTTCCCTTATTTCCGCGACTAGCTATTAAATAAACTAGTACAGAAATAATTAGTTGAGATAGAATTACAGCACCAATAAGAGTCAATATTTCTGAAATATCCATATAACTAAAGAAGTCAAAGAATTTCTCTTCTTCAAATTCTACATCTTCAACATTAGATAAATCACTTGCACCATATTCATTGGTTGATACTACACCATAATAAACTACTCCAGTTTCATTTAGAGTATCTATGTAACTATTAGAACTTAGAGTTGCAATAGGTTCCATACCTGTTGTAATTGAAAATATAGAGGTATCTCTATAAACCACATATGATGAATCATAGTAATCTCCTTCCCAGCTTAGCGAAATATTACCGTCTTTTGATGGATTAGGAAAGATTGGAGAAAGTAATGGAGAAGATGGTGTACCAATAAATTTTCTGAAATATAAATCAGCATCAACATCTGAACCTAACATGTCACTATAATCATACCATATACAAGATACAAATCCATTATTATCTATTGCAAGTTCAGCATCGGAGGAACCTGCATCAGAAAGAATAGAAAGAATGTATAGGTCTGACCATAAAGAAGAATAAGGTGACTTATACTTGAAAACAATATCGTAATCAGTTCCTGCTCCATCTAAATCAGTGGCATCTTCCCAAACGAGATAGATTCGATCTTCTTTATCTATTATAGGAAAAGGTCGACCTGAACCTCCAGAACTTTCTCTTCCTACTATTTCAAAGTTAACCCAGTCATTTGTAGTAACATCCAGAGTTCTATGAAATATGTCAAAATCTGTTCCAGAACCTAGAATATCAGTTTCATCTTTCCAAAAAATATGAAGCATATCCTTGCTATCAATCTCGAAATTCGGTGAATAAGAGTTTTCATTACTTTGACTACTTACCAATCTTAAAGAACTAAAGCTTAAACTATTGTGGTCAAATGTTTTATGGAAAATATCTATATCTGAGCCAGAACTGAGTAAGTCAGCTGTATAATCATACCAAATTATATGTGCATTTCCTGTAGATTTATCAGTCTTGATTTTTGGACCTGAAGAGCTAAAAGAGCTTTCTGAAGTAACAAGATAAGTTGGAGACCACAAATCCGTTGTACTGTTAAACCAGATATAAAAAACATCAGCATCAGTGCTTGCGCCTAAGATGTCTGTATGATCATAATATGTTACATGTAGATTATTTTCATTATCAATAGCAAAATCAAGATGTTCTACATTGGTTGTACTATCAGATGACACCAAAGAGGTAGTTGTCCATATTCCAGTTGGAGTTCTCGATTTGTAAAAAATATCCCTATCTATTCCGGAACCAAGTATTTCAGTAGAATCTCCCCAAATTACATGTATTTTCCCTTCATTATCAATTCCCATAACTGGATCAACTGATGAGCTTGTGCTTTCAGATGATACAACTTCAAGTGCAGACCAAGTATAGATAGAAGGATCGTAATAGCTATAGAATATATCAGTATCGGATCCTGAACCAGCTAAATCAGGTGTTTGTTCTCGCCAAACTAGGTGTAGAATATTATTTGAATCTATAGCAATTGATGCACTATATGATTGTGCAGTACTAAAATCGGTAATTAGTTCTGTGGGTGTCCACCACCAGTTTTCCTTTATATTTGATTGAATTACGATAGCTCTACTGTTACTCTTTTCATAAGCAGAAGTGTTGTTAATATTCCTAGATTCAGTTAAGCAAAGTAAAAGTAAACTAACAATTATTACAAATGCTATATTTTTCTTAAAATTGATTTTCATCCTAATACACATGCTTTTATCTTTATCTTTAAGCTTTGTTATAATCAGATTAAAGGATATACATTTTGATAGTTTTGAAGAAAAGATTAGTGTAAGCTTTCTTTATTCAGATATTCTGCAATTATTTCGGAACCTGTAAGCATGGCATTATTATCTTCCAAGTAAATAATTGATAGAGATGGAATTTACTATTTTTTTCGATGTAAGAATTAAAGAAAAGAAGAGAGTTAGATGACCAATTCAATCTCTCATTCTGTTTCTAACTGTTAGAACAGCTAGTGTAAAGAAGATTAGACACATGCCTGCTACAACCACAAAATCTACCCATAACTCTCTGAAACCCCATCCTTTAAGCATTATTCCTTCAAATAAGTTGATTCCATAGGTTAAAGGCACAATATATGAAATAGGTTGCAACCAAACAGGCAGGCTTACTATTGGCACCATCATGCCACTTAATGCCATACTTGGAATTGCAGTTAATGGAGCAAATTGAATTGCTTGAAGTTCATTTTGTGCAAAATTTGATAGAAATACCGCCATGAATATATGAGTTACTCCAAAAAGGAATGCAGCGAATATTAGGAGGAATACATTTCCTTGAACTCTGGCTCCAAACACAAAAACACCAAATAGCAACAATAGGGTTATCATTAGTACTGCAATAAAGAGGAGTCCTATAACATAACCCAGAAGTCTTTCAGAAGATCTCAGAGGAGTGGCATATAACCTATCTTGTGTTCCTTGAATTTTTTCTCGAGTAACTGTAATCACACCTACTATCACAAGCAAGAAAATCATAACAAATGCAATAACTGAAGGTATTCCAACGTCTATACCTGTAAATTCTGCTCCATCATGAGCAAGAATCTGAGTAAGTTTTACACCTCTATCTCCTATTGCATCATCAAGAGCAGCATAAATCGTACTCATAATGCTAGCTCGGACAGTAGGTTTTGTAGCATCGATGTAGATATAGAGTTGAACAGAAACATTCTCACCAATTGACATTTTAACAACTAATTCAGAGAAATTTGCCGGTATAAGTACTGCTGCATAATAATCTCCTAATTCAACAGATTCAATTCCTTGAGCATAATTTCCCAGAGTAACATCAACACCATCATCTGTAACTAAATTGTCAGTTATATTCTGTCCGAGATGTAGGCTTATAGGAGGAAAAGGATGACTATACGATTCATCTTGGTTATCAATCAAAATAGGTACATTTTTTACTTCGCCACTGAAAGCTAAACCAAAAATCAGCATTACGGCTATTGGAACAACTGATAGTAATACCATTGTTCTCCTATCTCTCCTAAATTGATTCATTGTTCTTATAGCTATTGCCATTGTTCTTCGAAAAGAGAAATTAAGATTCTTATGCTGGAGTTCATCTTCTTTCTTCTTATTCATCCATAACCTCTCCTTCACTTAATTTAATGAAAATCTCTTCTATTGTAGCAACATTGTGTTCAGTTTTTAATTCTGCAGGAGTTCCTTCGGCGATAAGCTTGCCACCTCGCATCAGACCAATTCTATCAGCTCGTTCAGCTTCATCCATGACATGAGAAGTTAATACTATGGTTATCCCCTCTTCCTTCAGTGAATTGAAGTACTCCCAAAAGAATGTTCTAAGAATAGGATCTATTCCTACTGTAGCCTCGTCAAAAAAAACTATTCTTGGATTATGAATAAGAGCACAAGCTATGCTAGTTCTTCTTTTCATTCCTCCAGAAAGATTTTTTGTGAGTGCATTTCTTTTCTCTTCTAATCTCAGAATTTTCAGGAGATCCCTAAACCTTGGTTCAAATTCTGCTTTTTTCATTCCATACAATCTAGAAAAAAACCTTACATTTTCTTCTAAACTTAAATCAAAACAAATGGAGTAGTCTTGAGGTGCTACGCCTACGTGATTTGTAATCAA
>JAGLTB010000094.1 GCA_023270155.1 Candidatus Heimdallarchaeota archaeon
AAGTGGCTTCCACATTAGCTATGGTTGCAGATAAATCACCTCCTGATAAAAGAGGAAGATTCATGGGTTTCTATGATGCTATGACTCTTTTAGGCTTAGGTTTAGGTTTTGGTGGTGGTTTCCTATTATTAGAAATTCATTTCGAAGGATTGATTCCGGAGACATCTACTTTCTGGTATTTCTTATTAGACCACAGACCAGAAACTCTATTCATAGTTGCAGCTGTTGTAATCTTCATTGCACTAATTCTAGCTATTGTTCTGTTAAGAAAAACAATCTTTCAACCTGATTTAGTAACTGATGAAGGATTCTTCACAAAACTGCTTACTGTTCTAAAAGATAAGAATATTAGGTATCTTTTACCAGTCTGGATTCCAATAATTTGTCTTTATGCAATAGTGCTAAGAAGATCTGAGGATTTAGCAAGCCAATTGGATCTGCATAATGTCAGTTTAATAGTTGTTTTAGTCATAATATTTGGTTCAATCCTCATAGGATTTCCAATAAACGGAATATTAAGTGATCGTGTAGGAAGAAAGCCTTTCTTATACATAGGTATGTTTTCATTTGCAGCGTTTGTTACTCTTCTAGTATTTGGTTCGAGCCATCCAAATGAGAAAATGTTAGTGTATCTGTCTCCAGCTTTACTAGTAATTGGTATTGGTTGTGGAGCATTTCCACCTGCAGCTTTAGCATTACTTGCAGATCTTACGAAGAAGGAAAACTATGGAAGCTCAATGGGAGCTTATAGTGTTGTTTATGGGACAGGGATGGTATTTGGCCCTCTCTTGGCTGATGCAGCATATAATATCTATGATATCTGGGGAATAATTATTCTAATCTGGATTCTTTGTGTAATAAGTGTAATTGGGACAAGACTTATCCCAAAAGCTGTACTAAAAACGAAACACTAATGCAACTAATATCCTTCATCCAAATCTACAATATTTACCAATTTCTCTTCTCTAATGAATCTGTTTATGTTGAGAAGAAGATTTTTAGTAATTTCAAATAGCTGTAAATCAGTTGCCCAAGCTCTATGAGGACTCATGATAATATTATCTAGTTCATGAAAAGGAAATTTGGACGGATAACAGGGCATAGGTTCTTGATCTTCTCCCCCTCTTTTATCTGGATAAATATACCAGGTATCTATAGCTGCACCTTTGATTTTTTTATCCTTTAGAGCATTATATAATGCTTCATCGTTTATTGTATCTCCTCTACCTACATTTATTACAATCGTGTCAGGTTTCATTACCTCAAATTCCTCTTTGTCTAGAAAATTAATCGTCTTAGGAGTTTTGGGGAGACTGTTAAATATGAAATCCGCTTGACTAATAGCTTCTAATTTCTCTTCTGGTAAATAGATTTTAACATCAGAATCATCACTCGTTTTTGATTTCTTTACAGCTATAAATTTCATTTTGAAAGGTTCAACAAACTTCTTGAAACTCTTGGCGATTTCCCCGTAACCTAAAAAGAGTAAAGTTTTGTTGAACAGCGTTACTGAATTATATTTTCTCGGATGCCAATCTCCTTTCCTTAATAACTGATCATTTTGAAGTAATTCTTTTGAGGCAGCATTAAGCATAGCAAAACCAAATTCAGCAATAATGAAAGCATGTCCATGATTATTGGAAAATACTATTCCTCTTTCCTTGAAAATTTTTAGTTGGTGTCTGTCTACTCCGGTTGCAAAGGTCTGCTGAAACTTCAAGTTCTTTGCTTTTTGTAGCTGTTCTTCTGATAAACTGAATCCTAGTATAATTTCAGCTTGAGAAAGGGCAACCTCCTTATCATCTTCATTTAGGTCATTGAAGATTACTAATTCAGCTGATTCATCTAGTATCTCTCTGATCGCTTTTTCGCTTTCTTCATCTGGTTTTGTCATCATATAAAGAACTTTCATATTTGACCAATAAAAAACACCAGTTTTAAACTTTTATTGTTATCCTATTAGTTAGAATAATAAAACAAAATTCAAATAGTCAAAAGCATCTATTTAGTTGTCCAATGAGTGAGCATCCTGAAGCTTCTGATATTGAAGGTTTGATTAAGCAATTGAAGTATAGTTCTATACCATTACAAAGGGAAAGAGCAGCATATATTTTATCCAATTATCGAGAATCAATTGTTTTAGAGGCTTTATTAAATGCTCAACTTACTGATCCTAACCCTAGAGTGAGAGATGCTGCAAGTCAGGCTCTTGCTTCATTAATGACAGCAGAAGAAATAGAAGAAGAAGACATTCTTGAAAAATTGAAAAAAACACAAGAAGGGACTGATACTGAATATAGAGAAAATATCGGTGGTCAGCTTTTTAATCTCTCAAAAGATTTCGAAATTATTCGAAATGGGATGCGTAAAACAAAATTTGATTGGAAAGACTCATTGGAACTAAAGCAACTTTTCAATTCTGTGGAAAAGGACAAATATCTGCCAAAACAACCCAATGTTAAATCGATCATTAACTCAATCCTCTTACTTCCTATTGATGATTCAAACATGGGTCGTGATGTTGCCATAGCACTTTCTGAAATCCTAAGAGTGAGCTCTGATGAAATTGAGCGATTGAATGCAATTGGTTGCTTAAACAATATTATTACAAATATAGATAGGTACACTCCATTTTTTGGAATAGCTGAAGCTTACATCATGCTATTCAAAGCATCTGATGAGAGTGAGATGAGAATTGCAGCTTTCAAATGTTTAGAAGAAATTATAGTCAAGAAGAAATCTTTAGCAAAAATGAATCTCTATACTAATGACATAGTCAAACTTCTCACCTTTTCTTATGATCAAAAGATAAGAGAAATAGCGCTATTTTCATATCCTGACTTAGTATTGATTCAAGAAGAAAAAATGCCTATCTTAGTGGATCTCATAATAGGCATTGTAAGAGCAACTTATGAAGATAGATTAAGAGAGATGGGACTTAAAGCTTTGGAAGCAATAATCATCAAGGAAATTTTGACTGAAGAAAATGTTCAACGGATAGTGAAAATACTCAAATCGCATCAAAATAAGAATGTAAGAATCAGAGCTATAGAACTGTTTACTCAAATAATCCATCAAACTGAACTGGAGGTAGTTGATCCCGCTATATCAGCATTAACTGCGATAGTGTTGAACACAAAGGTAGAGGATATCTGTTATTCCGCTATACAAAATATAGAAAAGTATGCGTTTTCGCTTAAAACGAAAAAAAGAGCAGAAGTAATTTTTTCAACAATGGAAGATGTTACACTCAAATCTCATCATCCGTTTCTAGCTTTCAGGGCTTATAGTATTATAGAAAGTGTAATACTAAATCATCCAAAAAAATTCACAAAGAAATTTGCTTCTGTATTTGTGGAGTGTCTGAAATTGCATAAGGATATTGGTGTAATGGAGCAGATACTTCTTGCGTATTCAGAATTGGTGACAAATAGAGATCTCTTACCAAGAGATGTAAAACAATTTGTTAAAACAATTCTTTATCTATCTGATGATCCAGACGTACTAGAAGGTTTGGTGAATATTTTCAAAGAGCTAATGCTGTCAAGCAAAGAAGTAATGGCTGAAAAGATAATTAACAGGTTAATGGAAATAGTTGGCAAGACTCTAGTAAAGGATGATATTTTCCTTCAATTAGAAGAATTAGATGAAAATGATTTCATATAATAATTATTTTTTAAACATAGAACAAAAATTGTGAAAGCACAATTAAAGCAACAATTATTATCATTATCCAAGGTTCAAATTTGAACTCTCTTATTACATTTCTAAATAGTATGGGAGCAATTAAAGAGATCATTAGGAAGAATGTTCCAAGATAATATAACTGTATAGTATGATCTTCGTAAGACACTGAAGTTCTAAACGACAAACCTACAAAAATTGTTGTCACAACAAAATCTACAATGATATAAATTAAAAATGGTAAATGAAGTTCTTCATGCTTTTTCATCTGATAAGCTAGAAAGAGTATTGGAATATAGAATAAGATAATATCTGTATAGAAGTCGGTTGTTTGAAGAAGTTTGAGTTTGAGCGCATCTGAAGCAAGATTTGTATCAAAAGATTCGAATGGAGCAATAGGGAAACCAATAAATTCTTTAGAAAAAGGCCACAAGAATTGAATCCCATAAAGATAGGGCATATCAAGTAAGCAATGTACTAAAATGCCCATTCCTAATCCAATTCCCAAGCCAACAAAATCATAAGAAGTTCTTTTCTTGATTTGTGGAATAAATCTGAGTGAAATAATTATCCCGGTAATAAGTACAATAAAGAGCAGACTGTGAGAGAAAGAACGATGTAAATCAGCAGCTTTTTCTCCTATTGCTAAATATGCGAAAGCTGTAATTATTATATCAAAATCAGGAAGTATTGCTCCGATAACTGCACCTAGCTTGAATTCCTTTCTTTTGGTAAAACTAGCCAGAATCAATCCCGATAGTAAATGAACTCCACCTTGCACAGCAGTTTTACTACTATTAGGTATTTATTCTTATGTAAGAACAACAGGAAAGCTAAGATGAAACAATCTTTTCAACTGATTTACTTATCTTATCAAAAATAGAAGTCGCTTCGTTTTCTTCAACATCTCCATAGATGAAAACTCTAAGTGAAGGAAATATTGAGATTTTATTTCCGCTTTCTTCTTCTTTTAGAATTAAACATACTTTTGTCTCTCGAAGAATTTGGTAAGAATCAAGTTCATCGAGTAAATTGTCCTTGATGCTGGTAAGAGGAACATTGTAGAATTCATCAGGATAACCTTCGAATCCTTTCTTCTTCTTACAAGGAGCAATTGTGTTATAAATCATCTAAGAAGACAGTGATAATAAACGCTTTTTAATCTTACCTAAAGAATAGAAATTCTGTTGAAAAAACTTTTAATTACATGTACTTTCCATCTGTTATGAATAATAAACTACTCAGAATAAATCTCACTAGTAAAGCAATTTTCAAGGAAGAAATTCCCAAAGAGATTGTAGAAAAATACATAGGAGGTACAGGTTTTATCAGCTATTATCTCTATAAAGAAATAAAAAGGAAGATAGATCCTTTATCACCAGAAAATAAACTTATCATTGCTCCAGGACCAGCACAAGGAAGTAAGATTCCCATCACAGGACGTTATGCTGTTGGAGCTTTAAGCCCTTTAACCAATCATTTTCTAGATAGTC
>JAGLTB010000095.1 GCA_023270155.1 Candidatus Heimdallarchaeota archaeon
AAAAGAGAATAATGAGAAAAAGAAGAAAACTAAAGCAAAGTGATACAAAAGTGATGTTATCATGACTTCTGCAGGTTTTTACCATTATTATTGTGGAATCACAGCTCAGCCAAATGATAATGAACAATATGAGGATTTTGGAGATTTTGATATTCACTTGAATCTTGTTCAAAGTGAAGTCGATGAAAAAGAACCAAAAAGGCAAACTCATCTAGAAACCAATTTTTTTCATGAAGAGTGGGTAGAGATAGCTTTTCGTTTTAGAGTATCATTCAGAGATGGTTCTGAGGAGATTGATCGATATGTAGAACTAGTAAGAGAATCATTAGAAAGTCAACTTAACATATCAATTGTAGATTTTGATGTCGAAAATATAATTTAGTATTCCTAAGACATCATTATATTCAACGGAGTTTGGCATTTATTGCAGTGACCTTGTAAAGATATTCTTCTAGCTTCAGTTCCAATAGAGGTTCTCTCAATTAATAATTCTCCACATTGAGGGCAGTATGTATTTCCTGAATCATGATCAGGAACATCATCTAGATAAACAAACTGTAATCCTGTTTCCTTTGCAATATCGTAAGTTTTTTCCAATAATTCAAGTGAAGTGGGAAGAAAATGTTTTGTTCTATGTGCAGGCTTTAATCTTGATAAATGCAATGGTACACTTGGTGAGAGCTCAGTTTTTATCCATTCGGATAACTTTCTAACTGATTCTTCTACATTATCGAAAGTATCATGGATTACTATAGATAATTCAATAAGTTTCTCCATTTCATGGATAATCTTTATTGAGTTTTTGACATGTTCGAAACTTCCACCACCACATGATTTAATATAACCTTCATCAGTAGCAGCTTTGATATCGATTTTAACTGCATCAACATAGTTTAATATTTCTCTCAAAGGAGCTTCTTTGAAATAACCGTTGGTTCTTAGTAGTACTTTCAAATCTTTGTCCTTAGCTAATTTTGCGGTATCTCTTACCCATTCATAAGAGATAAGAGGTTCCGATTCTCCGAAACTTATAACTTTTGAACCTGAAGCTATTCCAAACATAATTGCTTGATCTGGTGCAAGTTTTTTTGCAGGATTTTCCTCTGGATCTATAAAGGATTTTAGAGGATCAGTACAGAAATCGCAGTCAAGATTGCAGTTGAATGCTGCGAATGTTTGCGCTCTTGAATTAGGGAAGAAATGATAAACATACTGTTTTTCTATCAAATCTATTTTCATTTCAGCAAAACCATAATTTAGGTTGTATAACTTTCCAAAAATGTTCTTTCGAGCTTTACAGATTCCCCTTTCCCCAGATTCTAATTTACATTCATGAGGACATAGGTGGCAACGTACTATTTGCTCATCATAATCGACTAATTCATAGTACTCTGCTTCATGTAATGTAGATTCAGTCATTAGATTCATGAGAAGAGTAAACCTTTGTTTTAAAAATTTATTTAAACTTGCATTAA
>JAGLTB010000096.1 GCA_023270155.1 Candidatus Heimdallarchaeota archaeon
GAACGGTATTTAAAACAAGAAAAAGCAATATAGAACATTCTTCAGATTTTCAAGAATCTTTGGAGTTCAATATTTCTTCCATTTTTTCTGTGATTTGTAGAAATATGCTTTCACTATCCTCATCTACAAGAACAGCTGGTTTCCCTACATCACCTGCAACACAAATAGCAGGAATCAAAGGTACTGCTCCCAAAAACTCTATCGAAAGTTGTTCTGCTATATTTTTTCCTCCGTCTTTTTTGAAGATATTAGTGGTTTCTCCACAATGAGGACAAACAAATCCAGACATATTTTCAACGATGCCAATAACTGGGGTATTTGTAACTTCTGCAAAATTAATTGATTTTGTTATATCTAGAAGAGAAACTTCCTGAGGTGTTGTTACAACAATCATCCCATCTAGATCTTTGATTGTTTGAACAATTGAGAGAGGTTCATCTGAGCTTCCTGGAGGTAGATCTATTATCAGAAAATCTAATTCACCCCATTTTACGTCTGCGATAAGCTGTTTGAGTCCTTTGATTTTCATGGGCCCTCTCCAGATTATTGCTTTACTTTTATCTTCCAGAAGAAATTCCATCGATATGATTTTAACACCATGAGCTTCAATTGGAACAATTTTATTGTCTTCTGTTGATAATTGCTCGAATTCTGCGCCAAACATTAGAGGAATATTAGGACCTGTAATATCGGCATCAAGAACACCAACTGAAAATCCTTTGTTGGCAAGTGTTTGCGCGATATTAACTGTAACAGTTGTTTTACCAGTCCCTCCTTTCCCAGATAAAATTGCAATTTTATATTTTATTTTTGAAAGAGTTTCTTGAATATTCTTATCTTCTTCATTTTGAATTTCTGCTTGCATTTAAGTACCTTCTACAAGTGACATGTCTATTCTTTTGTGCTTAAAAATTCAGTGATATAACAATAGAACCATGTGTTTGGATAAACACTTTTAAATCGTTTCGATTTTCTTATTCTGTAATTCGAAGAGACGCATAAAGTGAATCTACAATGAGTGAAAAAGAATATGATATAGTAATCATAGGTGCTGGATTATTCGGAATAGCAACAGCTTATCATTTAATAGAAAAGAATAATGAATTAAAGATTCTAGTTGTTGATAAAGCATCTATGGCGGGAGCGGGAAATACAGCTCAATCTGCGGCAATGTATCGTGATACATTCTCTTCAGAAGTGAATTTATTATTAAGTAGTACAACCAGAGATTTCTTCAGATATATACAAAACAATCTGGGGATTGAATTATCTCTCAAAGATATCAAATATTTGTGGTTAATGGATAGAGAACAGTTTGAGCATAATAAAACAGCAGTAGAAACCATGTTGAATAATAATCTAAAGATAGAAATTCTGGAAAAAGATGATATCGAAAGAAAAATACCAGAACTAGTCACTAATTTTGATGAGAATGAAGATGCACAAATGCTTGGATTAAAGAACATTGATTATGCAATTCTTGGTTTTGACTGTGGTGAACTAGATGCTGATAAGATTACTAGAGATTTCTATGAAAATGAATACAAGAAACTAGGTGGAGAAGTATTATACTCAACAAAAATCACAAAATTTATACTTGAACCAATAGGCGAAAAACTTGGCATTCCAGGTGAACCTGTAGGTTGGCAGAAAAAGAAGATTGGAGCTGCAGAAACTGAGAAAGGTGAATTATTGAAAGCAGATACATTCATTGTTTCTACTGGAGCTTGGGCAAACGAATTATTGTTACCTATAGGTGTGAATTGCCATACAATGCCTCTAAAAAAATCATTATTCAGGATACAACACTCAAGACTTACAGGTCTTCTTAATAATGAATATTTCAATGAAGATAAGACAATTCCATTCATTATTTTCCCAATGTATGGTATACACATGAAGCCTGTAAAATACAATAACAGTATTTGGATAGGAGGGGGAAATGTAATAGGTAAACCGTTTGAAATGACTGATGCAAGAGATATAACAAAGGATGATAACCCTCTGGATAGTACAGAAGCAGATCCTCGAAAATATGAGTTTGATCTCTATCTTATGCTATCTGAATATCTGCCTGTGTTAAAAGATCTCCCACTAACAAACTGCTGGGCAGGATTTTATGCAATGAATACAATGGACAAAAATCCAGTAGTTTTCAAACCTGATGGAATTAAAGGTTTGATAGCTGTTACTTCTGGCTCAGGTAGTGGTATTATGAAAGCTGATGCTGTTGGAAGAATAGCAGAAGCGCTCTATAGAGACCAAGAATATGC
>JAGLTB010000097.1 GCA_023270155.1 Candidatus Heimdallarchaeota archaeon
TTTGTTGTAACCAAGGATGCATTTCTACTTGATTAACTAAAATGGATTTATCATAAAACTTCAGAGCATCATCAATATCTTTAATCGTAAAATTAGAAATACCTAGATATCTGACTTTTCCTTCATCAACTAATTCACTAAAAGCTTTCAGGATTTTCTCTTTTCTTTTCCTGTAAGTTCTGAATGGCCAGTGGATATACATAATGTCAACATAATCCAAACCAAGTTTATTCAAACTCCTTAGAGTACTTTTCTTCACTTTTCTATAAGTAAAATTGTGAATAAAAACCTTAGAAGCAACAATAATCTCCTCTCTAGGTACTCCTGATTCAGCTACAGCTTTTCCTACCACACGCTCATTAAAATACATTTGAGCGGTATCCAGGAAACGATAACCCATTTGTATAGCTTTAATGAAAGCCTCTTTTGCTTTCTTTGTATTGCCTTGCATTGTCCCAAGACCGATTTTTGGAAGCTGAATTTCATCCATTTTTATCTTACTCTTTTTTTGATAAGAGAAATAAATAATATTTAAACTATTATGACAAACAAAAAAGTAAATGAATCTTCTAAACAATTCCTTCTGCTAGTATTTCTCCAATAGTTTTTTCTGATATCCCAAAGAAAGTCATAACTTCATCTTTTATGTGAATTAACTCATAAAGTTTAATGAGATCGATTTTTCTCCCAAAATCATCACCTAATTCAATCTCATATTTCCATGCTTTTTGTTTTCCTTCAGTTCCTTCTAACCATTGTTTCTGTTCTTCGAAAACTCGGAACAAGAGTTGTTTAATATTTTCTACATCAGTTATTTTATATCTAGCTAGTTCAATTCTTTCTTCCCCACTTTGAATATAAATTGTAAAAATCATCTTCCAGTTCAAGTTCTACACCAAGCTATCTCTGTGTTATTATGCTAAAATTGGTTTAAAAAGGGATGAAATACAAAAATTCACTAAAAATTTATTAATTTCATATGAGAATTACCATTCAGAGTTGATTCAATGACTGATAATCGTCAATATACAAAAAAACAATACACAGGAAATTGGTCTGCATTTGGAACAGCTGCAGTTTTCGCATTAGTTGGTGTCTTAGGAATAATTCTTCGTTTCACATCCACTGATTTCATAGGATTAAGCAGTTGGGGTTATTATATGTTCATTCCTGCATTCTTCATCCTGATTGGCGGAATAAGTGGTTTACTTACAGATAGAAGATTAAAACGTGCAATGCTAGTAACAGCTCAAGCTAAAGGAAATAGTAGTATAAAGCTAGAAAACCTATCTGCAGAGACTAACATTCAAGCAAATGATATTCTTCGAATTCTTCTAGATTTAAGAAATGAAGGTTTTATCAAATATAGATATGATATTGCTTCAGGAGAAATAGTTTTTGGAGAGTCAGTTAGTTACCAACAAGCTCCTGAATTTACTGGACCAATGACTACAAGACAAGCTTCTACTCAAGAACCACCCAGTGCGAACTACTGTCCTTACTGTGGTCACAAACCTCCTGCTGGAGCTCAGTTCTGTGAAAGCTGTGGTTCAAAACTAGTTTAGTTCTTCTTCTTTTTTTCTTATATTGAATATAAATTCTGCTTCGCTTTCAGCTGTTTTGTTTTGTCTCTACATATTCCAACTTTGAATGAAAAAACTTTTGATTGTTAGATAGAGTATCCCTTTATGATTAATTTCTCCAAACTAAGAATCGTTCTAGTTACAATCACATTACTTTTACTTCTAAACCTCAATTCAAGTTTAAACACAATGTCTTTCAATTGGTCTGTGAATAGTGATAATTTCTCCTCAAACTTAGAGTATCATACAACATCACCAATCGAATATTTTAACGAAACAAAACATCCAAGATACAACTTAGTTGCACGACCTATTGATTTGATTATTTCTCCAAATAAAGGCAGACCAGTTATGGCTGAGTTTAATGAAAACTTTACAGTAATAATTAATTCAGCTAATTTACCTGATAGCTGGGAGCTCTATTTAGTAAACACAGTGATTGAGATAGAGTTAGAAATCCTAGATCATTATAGTAGTGATGATGGTAGGGTTCTTACTGTTCAACCTTCATCAAATGTAGCTGGTCTTTATGATTTACAATTCAATAGTAGCACAGGAGACGATTATCAAACACATTCAGTCAAGATTGTAGAGCAGAAAGAATATCCCTACAAATTCATCCATTTATCCGATAGTCACTTCCCCTGTTATGGAGAAATTAATACTACAGATATAAATTTAAAATATATAAATACGATAAGAACCCTAGATTTGGATTTCGTAATTTTTACTGGAGACTTAATCGAAGGAGGACCAGCATGGTTATTTGTTAACCCTGAAGATGATATGCCTCTAGCAGCAGAGATACAACTAAGACTTGGTCTATGGGCTCTAGATTTACTCGATTTACCTGTTTATATCATAGGAGGTAATCATGATTTAGATAATACAGCAATACTTCCAGATAATCCAAGAGTTATTTGGGAAGAATATCTTGGAGTAAATCCAATTATCAACTTTGAGTATCTTGATTGGATGTATGTTGGATATAGTGTTACTGAAAGTGGATTGAGTTCAAGTCAATATACTTTTGTGAAAGAAGTAATTGGAGCAGCAGATGGGAATAATATCACTAGTGCTTTATTTTACCATTCAAATTATGCAAGCCAAGCTTCAGATATAAGAAAACTATACAGCGTAGAAATTATGTTGTATGGACATGAACATGATGAAAGACTATATACCAAAGATTATACTTTATATCATTGTGAAGCACCAATGTTTGAAAATAGTTCTTCAATATTTACTGTACTAAATAGTACAAGTATGAGCTTAGATGACACAATCTATGATTTCTCTGTTTTACTCCAAGAAACTTCAGAGACAAGTTATTCTAACTTCTTGATATTCAACATCGTTTTAGCACTCGTTATATTTCTCGTTAAGAAAAAGAGGAAAAAGAATTAATTATCTATAATAAACCATGATGGATATAATCTTGCCTTACATATCATAGCACCCTACCTTTTTAGATACTCTCTTTTTATATGGGGTTCAATACAAGAAGATCCTACCTAGATTTCCAGTGGAAGGAAAAATAAAAAAATATTCTTTTCTATTTTGGTATTATTATTCTGAACGAAGTAATATCTTTATCTTTCTCCAAACAAATATTCCAATCATGAGCTTCAATTAATTTTTTCACAATTGTTAATCCATGAAGTTCTTTCAGCTCCTTGGTTGAAAATTTAGCTTCAAAAGCTTCATGTATTACTTTAGGATCTACCTTCTTCCCATCATTTTGGATATAGATTATGGAATCATTTTCCGTTTCTTTATATAGAACTTCAATTTTATTGGGTTTTCCATGTCGAACAGCATTCTCGAAAAGATTCTTTATAATCTGAGAAAGCTTTTTCATATCTGCTTTAGCTTTCGGAAGATCATCATGTGTAAAAACGATTCCTTCAGGAATTGTCATAGCAGCACATTCTTTGAATATTTTGTTTAAATCAACGTCATCAGATTTTTCTATTACTCTTCCAGCTTCTGCAAGCTCTATTGAACGATCAAGTAATTCCCTCATATATAGTAACTGTTTGTTTATTGTATCAACATATGTTGAATCATATTTTACTTCAATCAAATCAATAAACCCTTCAATAGCAGTTAAACTATTTCTAATGTCATGTGCCATAAGATGTGCAAAATCGCTTAATTCTTCCTTTTGCTGCATTATCTCTTTTTCAGCTTCTTTCCTTTCAGTAATATCCATTAAAGAAACCATGAAATCAGTTGTGCCTGGAATCACACCAACTGAGATTAGTATATCTAAAATTCTATCTCCTTTAATAATCAATCTTGTCTCATACTGACTAGGAATTGAGTCAGGATCTGAGAGTCTTTTCTTGTTATATCCAATCAATTTTTCTAATTCTTCTGGGTGAACAAAATCTGTCCATTTTGTCCCTACCAATTCTTCCTTTGTATATCCAGATAATTCTTCCATTTTTGGATTGATTATTTTCACATTCGCTTCAGCATCAAAGATTAGATTGGCAGCACCTGTTGTTTCGAATAGAGTCCTATACAAATCCTCTGATTTCTTTAACTCCTTCTCTGCTTGTTTTAGTAGTGTAATATCTACCAATGAAATTATAGAAGTATCTGTATCTGGAATGTCATCCACACTAAGAAGCATTTCTTTGACATTTCCTTCCTTGTCAATGAATTTACTCTCATATTGAGTTTGGGCAAGAGAAGAATCTTCTAGTCTTATCCTGTTGATTTCTCTCAACCTCTCCACTTCATTTTCAGAAACAACCTCTTTCCAATTCTTCCCTTCTAACTCTTCTTTTGAATATCCTGTCAATTTAATCATTTTTGAATTAACTAATCGTACAATTGAATCTCTTCCAATAATCGCATTCGCTGATCCTGTTGCCTCAAAGACTGTTCGATAGAGAGCTTCCGATTCTTTGATTCTAGTTATATCTGTTATAGACACAATCACATTTTTGCTCCCTGGAATAGTATCCACATTAAGTAAACTATTTTTTACGTTTCCTTCTCTATCTATGAATTTGCTCTCATACATTTTTGGAGCATGAGTTGGATCTTCCAGTCTTTGCCTACCAAATTCCCTAAGTTTTTCTAGTTCATCTTCTGGTATAAATTCTGTCCAACTCATCTTCCCTTCAATTTCTTCCTTTGAATATCCAGTTAATTCCTCTACTCTAGAGTTAACGAATTGTATAATTCTATTTTCATTAGCAATTACATTCGCAGAACCAGTAGCTTCAAAGATTGTTCTATAAAGTATTTCCGATTCCTTGATTTCTTGCTCAACTTTTCTTATCTCTGTTATATCCATGATAGAAGCTATTATGTTTATTGTACCAGGAATGTTTTTTATGTTTACAAGAATGTCAATTATGTTTCCTTGTTTATCCTTAACCTTTGTTTCGTATTGCGATGGGGCAGCGCTTGGATCTTGAGCTCTTAATTTCTGATATTCCATTAATCTTGGAACCTCTGATTCCTCTATTATATCAAACCATTCTTTTCCTTCTAATTCTTCTTTTTCATATCCGAGAAGTTCTAAAATATTTGAATTAACTAACTTTACTATTCCATTCAATCCAACGATAGCGTTAGAGGTTCCTACTGCTTCAAAAATCGTTTTGTACAGATTCTCTGACTTTCTCAATTCTTCTATTGCATGCATTCTCTCTGAAATATCTCTAACTATTGAGAGCATCATTTTTCTTCCATCTAAATTAAAAATCTGTGAACTAATTTCTACTGGTATCTCTTTACCCTCTTTACTAATATGTACAGCATCAAAAGTTAATCTTTCTTTTTCGATAATTTCTTCCATAATATCAGATAATCTCTTCAGTGTATCAGGAGAAGCGATATTTTCAAGATTCAATGAAGAGAATTCTTCTCGAGTATAACCTAACATCTTGCTAGCTACATCATTTACTTCAACAAAATTACTAGGTAGTCCGGAATCTGATACACCATATAAGTAAATAGCATCATTTGCATTTTGAAATAATAATCTAAACTTTTCTTCGCTTTCCATTATTTCCTTTTCTATTTTCTTTTGATCTGTTATATCATGTATAGTTCCTTGAACTAAAGATTGTTTATTGTCATCAAAACCGATGTTTTGTATACGTTGTCGAATCCATCTGACATCACCATCTTTCCTAATAATTCGGTATTCCATTGTATTGCTAAAATTAGGTGTGTTGTCTAAATCATATTTTATGGATTGAGAAAGATGTATATCTTCTGGATGGATGAGTTTATCCCAAGATAAACCATCTACAACGAAATCTTTCTCTGAATACCCTGTTATCTCTTTCACAGCTCCATGGAAGAAATGAGGTAAGAAGTCAACTGATCCTCTAAAAGCAATCCCATCAAAATTCTCTACAAATCCTCTATACTTTTCTTCACTTTCTTTAAGAGCTTTTTCTGCTTCCTTTCTTTCTGAAATGTCCCTGAAAATGGACATAACTAAATCTTCACCTTTGATTTTAACAATATGAGAGCTAGCTTCTGTTGGAATCAGTTTACCAGTTTTACTAATCAAAACCCTTTCAAAGGTTGCAAAACCTTTCAATTTCATTTCTTCACGAACTTCTGGAATTACTTGTGTTTCTTCCCATATTTTATCAGAGTCAATTCTATTAGTGGAGATGGAAATCAATTCCTCTTTGGAATACTCCAGTAATTCACACGCTCGTTCATTTGCATCCACAATGAAACTTTTCTGTAAACCTGAAGCTAATTTGTGAACTAAAACCATATCATTTGCTCTGTCGAAAAGCAATCGGTATTTTTCTTCACTTTCTATAATCTCAAGCTCACTTTTCTTTCTTTGAGATATATCTCTCCCCACTCCCATCAAAGCTACTGGTTTTCCTTCATTATCGAGGATAATTGAAGAACTTAACTCAGCAGGAAAACTAGTTCCATCTTTTCGAAGCAATTTATATTCTTGAGCTCCATTTTGAGAGGAAGTATAAGGACTCCTTAAACTCTCTAATATCTTATCTTGATCTTCTACTGATGTAAATTCCTTGATATTCGCTCCAATGAGCTCTTCTGATTTCTCCATACCATGCATTTCAGCTGCTCGTTCGTTTGCTAGAATGATGTTTCCATTCAAATCTGCTAGAATAATAGAGTCAGGAGATGTATCAATCAATTTTCTATATCGTTCTTCACTCTCTTGTAATGCGTTTTCCATCTCTCTGCGTTCTGTTACATCCTCTGCAGAACTTAAAACTTGGACGATTTTCCCATCCTCATCTTTTATCACTATATTTCTAAAAGCTAAAGTTTTTTCCTTTCCTTTTTTTGTATTGATTTTTATTTCAATGTAATCGACTGGTTCTGCTATTCCAGTTATAACTTGTTGGAAAGTAAACTTGAGCTCATCAACTATACTTTCAGGGTAAATTATTTCAAACCAATTTTTTCCAATGAGATCTTCTTCTGTATACCCCAAGATTTCAGTTAGTTTTTTGTTAATGAATTCAGTTGTTTCATCAGTATTAAGAATGATAAAAATCACTCCAGCGTTATCTAAATATTGCTGGATTCTTTCCTTCTCATTTTGTAATTCAATCTGACTTTTCTTTAGAGCCATTAACGCTCTTTCTCTCTCTGTTATATCTAAAGAAATTCCTCCTACATATCTTCTTTCTCCCTTGATAGTTATAGGAAACTTGTAAGACTGGAAAATAAGTTCCTCATCACCTGATTTTCGATCTGTTCTAGAAACAAGTTGTGTTCCTTTCTCTATTATATCCTGATCCTCATTTACAACTCGTTCAGCTTCTTCAGGGGGAAGAAAATCTTTAACAGATTTTCCAATAAAATCTTCTTTAGCAAAACCTCTTGATAGAAAAGCACTTACATTTACATACCGACTATCTTTATCCTTAATGTAAGCAACTGCTGGTATTTGATCCATAAATGAAGATAGTAGTTCTTCTCTATCCACAAGTTTCTCTTTAGCAATTTCTAACTCTGTAATATCAATTCCTACACCACCAATTAAAGAAGGTTTGTCCTTCCTCTTGATTGGAAATTTATAGGTTTGAAAGATTCTGTTTATACCATCTCTCTGAACTGTATTTTCAGTTATAACGGTTCTATCTTCTTTAATTATTGTTTGATCCTCAAAATCTTTATCTTCAGCTATTCCTGAAGGGAAAAGTTCTTGAGACATTTTTCCTTTTACATCATCAGCTCCATATTTGTCTGTCATATACCTGTTGATGTAAATTACTTTTCCCTCTTCATCTTTAATGAAAGCTATCGCAGGTAGATTATCCATAAACAATGAAAATTTCTCTTCACTCTCTTGAAGTGCTTGTTCAGCTTGTTGCTGTTCAGTTATGTCTATACTTACTCCACCAACCAAAGTACTTTTACTCTCTCTTTCGATTGGGAATTTGAATGTACGGATAATCCTTTTTTCCTCATTTATCATTCTCTCTCCTACAAAAACTTGAGGTCCTTGCTCTAATGTCAATTTGTCTTCTTCATCAGTAATAGTTCCTACGATATCTCCGAAAATATCTTTTGCTTTTCTACCTGTCCCAAGATCTAATCCATATCTTTTTGCAGGATATTCGTTTGAAAAAACAATAGTACCATCTGCTTCTTTCATAAATGCGGTAGCTGGAAGATTTTTCATAAAAAGAGTAAATTTCTCTTCTGATTCATTTAGTGCTTGAGAAGCATGTTTATGTTCAACTATTACTTTTATGTGATGAATGAGTTCAGTATATTGACTCTTTGTGTCTACTCCTTTCTTAATATAATAATCTGCACCTAGATTTAGAGCTTCTATAACTACCTCTTCTCTACTTCTTCCAGTAAAGATAATGAATGGGATATCATAATTTTTCTCTTTGAGTTGACCTAGAAGATCTAAACCGTCCATTTCAGGCATTAAATAGTCGCATACAATGACATCATACTTTTTTCCTTCTAGTTTTTCGAAGATTTCCTGAGGTTTAGAAATATAATCAAATACAAGTTCTCCCTTTGTTGCATTTTCTACGTATTCCTTTGTCAAAAAGAGAAAATCTTCTTCATCATCAACATGTAAAACAAATATTTTATCTTGATTATTTAGAGTAGGTGAATTCTCCATTATTAAAACCCTTTACTAGTGAATCAATGTCTAACTCTGTATGTAAAAATATGCTTTACTCATATAAATTACTTATTATGGGGTGTTTACAATTTTACTAATTTCAAGAGTTATTAGCAAAATTTCTTATAACACGGAGTACAATATTATACCAACTAAAGAAGAGGAAATCAATGTCTGTTGAATTTGAGAAATACTTGGGTAAGGAAATTACTCTCAAAGGCAGAATATCAGAAACTCCCTGGCAACATATGATTGATACATCACATAATTTTGATCATATCTATTATTTGGACCTTGAAGGAGGAGATCAAATTGTTTTTTATTCCAAAGAACCAGTAGTCTGCTCTAGTTCAATAAAAATTGAAGGTAAGGTTATAAGAGTGGTTGGAGAATCAAAAAGACCTGGTTCAGATACAACTTTCATTGAATATCAGATAGTTGCTGAGAAATGGGAATGTTTGTAGAAGTGAAGACAAGAAGGTGTTCAAGTGCTCGATGAAGATGACATTAATCGACTCATTGAAAGTTTAAAGGATGAAGATCCACATCTACGGATTTTTACAATTAATTCAATTGCAGATAATAAGGATAGAGAAGAAGCAATACCTATCTTGATTAAACTTCTCTATGATGATGAATCATCTGTAAGAAGCCGTGCTGCTTGGGCGTTAGGTAAAATTGGTTCTCTGAAAGCGATGAGTGAATTGTTAGAATTGATAACCGATCAAGACAAAGACGTAAGAAAGAGTGTAGTTAGAGCCTTAGGGGATATACAAGCATTCGATGCTATACCAGAAATAGTGAAAGCTCTTGAAGATGAAGATTGGGAGGTTAGAGCAGAAACTGCAGTAGTACTTGAATACTTTGGTTGGATTCCTTCTAATAGAAAAGAGGAGATTCTAAACCTCATCAGCAAAGAAAAGTGGGAAGAATTACTAAAACTAGAAAACCTTGAAATCCAACAAATTTTGGTTTTTCTAGAAGATAATGATAAGGATATTAGAGCTAAATCCGCATGGGTATTAGGTGAAATAAAATCACCAAAATCTATTCAATCTCTATTTGATCTGTTTATGATTGATATAAATCAAGAAGTGAAAGAGAGTTCAGCCCACTCGTTAAGTAGAATTGGAGGAAAAGAAGTTGTTGAGCTACTAGTTGTAGCTCTTCATGATCAAGATTGGTATATTCGAAAAATAGCAGCTTCAGCTCTAGGAAATCTTCAAGATCCTTCCTCTATTGAACCACTAAGGAGACTTCTAAATGATAATAATACTTTCGTTAAAAAAACTGCAGAAAAAGCTCTGAAGAAGTTTCAAGAATAGAAGAACAATTAACTGAATATATTTTGTAGAGATATATTTAAAATATGTAAATCGTCTGTTAGGAAGAAATTATAAAAAATAAACTCTAAGGAGATTTCAGGATGACAGATATAAGAGAAAAATTAAGAATTTCAGAGGAAAGCATTAATTCGATTCAGCAATTTCTTACTGATGAGAATAATCCATTCATAAATGATCTTTTACAGTTAGTTGAGAAATATGGAGGAGTAGATGAAATCAACAAGAAAGCTATAGAAGCTAGAAAACTAGAAAATATATACGAAAAGCTATCTTCTGTAAATCCAAGCTATATTGATGATCTTGAATGGTTAATCAAACAAAGAGATAATGAAGCCTTTATCAGTATAGACCAATATAGAAGAAAAGTACTAGGAAATTCCGTAGATAGAATGAATTTTGATGATTCTAATGCCGTTACACTTGAATTATCAGCTTGCCAATACTTTCCTTTCTTGATAAATGGAGCTAGACGTGCAATTCAAAATCAAGAACTACTTCCAGGTAGAATTATTAGAGTAAGAAATATGAAAGAACAAGAAAAAGATGGAGATCTTTTAGCAATGTGTGCTGCTGTTGATATTATAGGGGCATCATGCGTGGAAACCCTTGATACGAAAGGTACAGCACCTGGACCTGATGGATTACCGGTCAATGTACATCTGGGAGGTCCAGCAACTATAACTGGATACTTCGGAGGAATAGGACAACCTAATGAATTTGCTCTTAAATGGATTGATGAATCTCTTTACTTCTACACAAAATATGGTGTAAAACAAGTATTGAATATTAATTTAGGTACAATTATCTTAGGATACTGTCTTTACAAATTGGGAGTGGATAATGAATTCAAAATTTCTGTTTTTGTAGGAAACGATAATCCTTATTCAGTTTTATGGACTTTACTAGCTGCAAAGCTGTTTGCAAGAGATGACGGTACTAGCCCATTAATTGGTTTTAACCTTTCTAATGCAGTTAACAATGATACAATCGAAAAGAGCTCTCATATACGAAATTACTTTGGTTTTGAAAATGTTGTTCGATTGGAACACCATATCATAGAAACTTGGAAGGATATTGTTCGACAACCATATGATAGAACTGAAGAGTTAGTTGAGATTGCACCTCGAGTTAGGAATATTAGTGCTAAGCACGAGGGTGGTCCAATCGCATTAGAAGAGAAAAGAGAATATCCATCTGGTATCTTGGATTACTTCAAGACAAAAGAACAGATTTCAGAGGAAGGAATTTGGGATCATCTACTTCAAAATTATTATGACAGGCAAACAGCTATCAATGAGACAGCAAGAGCATTAACTGAAAAGGGAATATCTTTCATAGCTGCAAGAAACCTTCACCACAAATAGTGTTGGATTGGTGAAAACCATGAAAAATATAGCAGATGGAATGTATCGCATTCTTGGTGAAGGGGCTTTTGAATACTTAGCAAAAGCGCAAGCCATAGAGCGAGAAGGGAAGGAAGTTCTTCATTTCGAAATCGGGCAACCTGATTTTCCTACTCCTGAAAACATCAAACAATCAGCTTATGATTCAATAAGGGATAACTTTACTGGTTACGTAGCTGCAACAGGTATTTTGGAACTGAAGGAAGCTATTCAAGAAGAGATAGACTATACAAGAGGTTTTACTCCTGATTTAGATCAAATACTAATCCTTCCAGGAGCTAAACCAGGAATTTTCTTTACCATGCTAGGTTTAGTTAACCCAGGTGAAGAGATTATTTATCCTGATCCTGGTTTTCCAACTTATGGTTCTGTAGTTAAATATCTTGATGCAGGAAATGTTCCTATAGCTTTGAAGGAAGAAAACGAATTCAGATTAAATCCAGATGATATAGAAAATAAAATAACTTCTAAAACCAAGCTGATAATCCTAAACAGTCCACAAAATCCAACAGGATCAGTTATGACTCAAAGGGAAATAGAAAGGTTAGCTGAACTAGCAGAAAAACATGGAATCTACATACTATCCGATGAAATATACTCAAAAATGCTATATGATGCAGAATTTAACTCACCTTCAGTGAGAGATGAATCAAAGGAAAGAACGATAATCTTAGATGGTTTTTCTAAATCCTATTCAATGACAGGTTGGCGATTAGGGTATATAGTGGGACCTAAACCAGTAATAGAAAAAATGGGTTTACTTATGATTAATGCTCTTTCCTGTACAACCTCTTTTGTACAAAAAGCAGGAATTACAGCTTTAAAAGGAGATCAAGAACCACTTTTTGAAATGATGAGACAGTTTAGAATTAGAAGAGATGCTATTGTGAAGGGACTAAATAGTATTCCTAATTTTTCATGTTTAACACCTGAAGGAGCATTCTATACTTTTCCAAATATCAAGAAAACAGGAATGACCTCTAGAGAAATGGCTGATCATCTTCTCTATGAAGCGGGAGTGTGTTGTCTCCCAGGTTCTTCCTTTGGTCCAAGTGGTGAAGGATATATCAGATTTAGTTATGCTACTTCTGTTGAAATCATAAAAGATGCAGTACAGAAAATAAAGGAATCCTTTTCCTAATTTCTTCCTTTTTAACGTGTATAGGTTTGCATAATTGTTGAAAGTAAAATGAAGAATAATTCAATCGACTCATAGCTAGAGAGAGTTGCTGTAAAATTATTTCCATGAATTGAAATTTGATCAATATGAGCTTCCTTTTCACTAATAACTTCATCAATCATAGTTTCTTCTAATACTTTATCTGCAAACTTAGGATTATCTGAGCTTACCATATATGTTTGTGAAAATGATTTCTTTGTTGAAAACATCCTCTCCTCCAATTCTACAACCTCTCTTTTTCGAATGTTGAGATATGCAGGAAATTCGAATTTAAGCTCTGCGCTGACCTGATACAAATTTTCTCTTTCCACTAGTAGAGTTATCCTTTGGTAAGAATCAAATTTGTGATCTACTGGAAAAGAAAATATAAATTTAGGATATGTCCCTTTTGTAATCTCGATTCTGATAGCTCCCAGATTTTTCAGTGTATTTGAAATATCTGTTGTAAGTGGGTCGTCATCTTTTTCTTCAATATCATATTTCTCATGGTATCTTTCTTCTGCTGTTTTGATATGCTTTTGCGCACCTATTCTTCTAATTTCTAGAATAAGCATGAAAATATACAATAAAGTAAGACCTCCTAATACTGCAATAGGTATAATAAATGCTTGCTGATAATCGTATTTAGTATAATCTATAATGAACCTTGAAGCTATTACTACACACCATAAAATTGTTAACACAAGGCTACCAACTACATTCGTAGGTTGCTTAATGACCTTTCTACCAATGAACCACCATCTCATTTTCTTCAAATTAGAATTGTAATACCCTCTTTTATACTTTTAGAAAAACAAAGAAATCCTTTATTCATTAAATTTTTAAACAATCTAGA
>JAGLTB010000098.1 GCA_023270155.1 Candidatus Heimdallarchaeota archaeon
TTTCACATCTATTTTCAGCAACAGTTGCATTTAATGATATTGCAATTTCCATTGCTCCATAGGTATGTCCAGTGATTGTATTATTATAGATGGTTGCTACACCAGGCGAGGATCTTAGAATCATTATTCCTCTACCCCAAGCGCTAATAAAACAGTGTTGAATAACATAGTGCAGTGTTACATTCTCAATATCAATTCCATTATAGTCTGAAGTAGTAATGTTAAGATATTCTATTCTATAAGGTTCATTTTCAGTTCCAGAACCAGGAAAACCCGCTGAAATCATTTCACTATCATTGTAGATCGTAATTGATGGATGATTAGTATAGCTAGAAAGTGAAATCGTTTTTTCCTTTTCAACTATATTAGCTTCAATGAAGTGTGAATTACTAGGAAAACTACCTAGAATTATTGAAAAAATTAAAATTACAGAGAGCAAAGCTTTCAATTTCGTTATTTTCATTTAATACCCTCGATGTGTACTGTCTAATAAAACATATGAAAGATTAAATACTTTGTTGACAAAAGAAGAAAAGAATAGGGAGATTGAAGCTAGTTCTTCTTCTTTCTCACAATTGGTAGAACTAGTATTGGGATTAGGCTTAGGAGAATGAAAAGACTCCATGAATTAAATTCTGGTACAGAAGATGAGCTTAATGGATGAGGATCTACTGATCCAGCAGTACCATCAATCGAATATGGTCCAGACCCAGACCAGTCAGACCAAAAATTACCTTCTTCTACTGTATCATCGTACCATATATTGTTAGTTCCATCATCTAAAGCTTGTGAGGTTCCACCAAGATTATTATCTTCAAAATTATTATGGTGCATAATATTATTCTGTGAATTTCCATTTAAAGTTACACCATATAACAGATTCTGCTTAATTGTATTGTATTTTATTATAATGTTTGAACCTAGTGTTGAACCTGCATAAATAACTATTCCCTCATCATTGTCCTGTATAATGTTATTTCTTATCGTTAAATCAGAGGTCCACGTAGCTATTCCCATTTCATTTTCTTTAAATGTATTACTTCTAATTTCAACATCAAAAGATTTAGAAACATAAATTCCAGCTTCGTAGTTTTTGCACTCATTATTTTCTACTACGGATTTGTTTGAGTAATAGATATGTATACCAAAACCATCTATGTTGAGATCTCCAGGATTGAAGTAAGTGTTGGAACATACATTGTTATCTACAGTCGTTTCTGGACTATGTTTTGCTAAAATGCAGTATAAATTGTTCATACAATTAAGTTGTGTGATTGTGCAACCCGTACAGTAGAACTGATGAACACCAAATATAGTCGAAAAAGGGTTCATAGTATCTACTACAACATTAGTACAGTTAATTAAAATCAGTTGTCCATGATTTGAAGCTTCTATATTAGTATCTTCAATGTTAACCATTAAAGTAATGGGAAGATTGTTTGCTGTATTGTTAAAGAAAGTCAAAGTTAAGTAATCATCTTCAGAGGAAATTGCAAGATATAATCCATTATTTATTAAAACATTATTGCTCACATTTGAAGTCGGAACATTGTAAACTGAAAGCCCTACAAGATTATCTTGAAGTGTATTACCATTTATAACAATGTTATTATCATTGACGGAAGCAATGCCTACCATAGTATTTGAACAAGTATTATACTCAATTATTGATTGGTGACTATTATCTGACCAAATACCTTGAGCTGAGTCTATAATTGTGTTATTTCTTATTATGCTCTGCTCAGATTGCTGAAGATATATACCGTATATCCAATTTACACAAGTATTGTTTTTAATGAATGTTCTTCCAGGTGGTATATTTAGTATTGATATCCCATGTGCTGTACCAATAGATCCTTCTATGTAGCAATTTTCTATTACAAAATAAACTGAAGTACCTGATATCTTAATTCCATAATCAACTCCTGCAGTAATGCTTAAATTCGCTATTCGATAAGGATCACTAATCAATCCAATTCCAAGAAAATCATAACCAGATGTACCGAAATCATCATCGGAATCAATATTGATAGGAGCATGTGGAATATAGTTCAGTTTAGAAGATACATTCGTATTCAAGATAAAACCGTAGGTATTTTGATTAATATTATTTAAAGCAAGAATTAATACTAGTAAAAAAATAACTGAAGATACAATTAGTTTGTTTGAGGGTTTTTCATGCATTTTCATATTCTTAACCTTTAGAGTAATAGAAGTGCCATAAATTCATCAAATAAATAGTTTTGGGAAAATAGATACAAGAAAATACTGTTCATTTTTACATCTTAATTCACTATCTTAGTTGACTAGTGAAGTATAGGTCTTGAATCTAACAAATCTTAAGCAGATAAAATCTAAAGAAAAGAAAATAACTCTAAATACAAACAAACGAAACGTAAAAAGTTTATTTCGTTCCTTTTTCCTTTCTTCCACGTTTCTCTCTTTCTTTTCTTTCTTTCTTATACTTCTTCAGCTTTAGCTTATCCAGTTGCTCATCAGTCAAATCTGGTGGTTTTATTAGAGATTCAGGGTTTTCAATAAGTTCTTTGAACAAGTTAATTGTTGGTCCTGTGTAACTTCCTGGTGCGATTCGATCATCAATATTGATTTTTAATTCCATCACTCTTTTGATCTCAACTTTATCTGTTTCTTCGTTGATTATTTGAGCTTTGTGCATTTTACCCACTGTTATCAACAAACTTGTTGTTCCAAGTTCAAATAGATGGTGATAAACAGCAGGAACGCCAATAGATCCTAAATGTGCAAGAAACACTGATGACCACATAGGTATATCTTTTGTTAATGAATATATTGGCATATTAAGATCATCTGTCCACTTCATTAGCCAGAAAATGAACCTAATCAACCATCTAGGCATTGCTCCCCAGAATTTTACATCTTGCTCGTTCTTATTCACTCCATAACGAGCTTCATAAATTTCTGCTGCAACTGTTTTCTGAACAATTTCCAGAGTATCAAAGGGATCGAATTCAATCATAGCATTAATTTCTTCTCCGTCCTCAGTCTTCTCCTTTTTGACAACAAATGCGAAGAGAATTTGATTTCTCTGCCATAGTCTTCTTCCTGCAACGAATCTGTTGATTTTAGGTCGAAGAGCCATTGTTCTAACACCAGCTGTTAGATAGATTTGAAATAATGTTAACTTATCTTCATCTTTTCGATTTTTATTATACTCTTCTAAAAATTCAAAAGTATGTGTTA
>JAGLTB010000099.1 GCA_023270155.1 Candidatus Heimdallarchaeota archaeon
ATTTTATTATAACTAAATTCTCAGTAATTCTTCTTCTAAGAATAAATTACTCTTATATATTTATTTCTTCAAAAAAGAAAAAAGGAATTACCACTTATTAAAGTGGATTCTTTCTTCTTCATATCTATCTGATGGTTCTTTCTCTTCAGCTGGATAACCAATTGGTATAATATTAACAGGATAAACCTCTGAAGGCATCTTTAACAATTCTTGGAATACTTTTGTTCTTTCCTCATTAGGGTAAATTCCGCACCAAACGGCTCCTAATCCCAAAGCATGAGCTGCTAAGAGAATATTCTGAGATGCTGCAGAGCAATCTTGTATCCAGAAACCTTCACGTACCTTCTTCCTAGTATCACAGCAGACTAATATTGCTACTGGTGATTCCAGAGCCATTTTTGCGTAAGGATGAAGTTCTGGAACTTTGTCAAGAATCTCTCGATCATTTATTACCAAGAATTCCCATGGTTGCAAATTTCCTGCGGAAGGAGAAGCCATAGCGGCTCTAAGAATAGATTCTATGTCTTCATCAGAAACTGGTTTATCAATGAATTTTCTTATGCTTCTTCTTGTTAGAATATTGTCCAAATTATCACATTTCCATTTTATTATTACTAATTTTTCAGTAATTTTTCTTTAAAAATAAATTACTCTTTTATATTTTTTTCTTCAAAAAAGAGAATAAATAGAATTACCACTTATCGATGTGGATTTTCTCTTCATTATAACGTTCTGATGGTTCTTTCTCCTCAGCAGGATGTCCTATTGGTATTATATTTACAGGATACACATCAGAGGGCATTTTTAGTAATTTTTGGAATGCTTTAATTAGTTCCTCTATAGGATAAATCCCACACCAAACGGCTCCTAAACCTAATGCATGAGCTGCTAAGAGAATATTCTGAGATGCTGCTGAACAATCCTGAATCCAGAAATCTTTTCTCTTTTCCTCGCTTGTATCACAACAAACAACTATCGCAACTGGAGATTCTAGTGCCATTTTTGCATATGGATGGATTTCATTAACTTGATTTAGAATCTTTCTATCTTTAATAACTAGAAACTCCCAAGATTGCAGATTATAACCCGATGGAGATGCCATAGCTGCACGAAGAATCGATTCTATTTGCTCTTCAGTTACAGGTTTATCAGTAAATTTCCTTATACTTCTTCTTGTTAAAATATTGTCCAAATAATCACCTTTAGGAATTTCTTCCATTTAACTTCTATAAAAGTTTTGGACAGATGATTTGATTTTGTCAAATAACATTATCTTTCTTAGAGCATCATCGATTGGAAGCTCACTCTAAGGGGGTAAATCACATACCCTCCTACCCCGCCCACACTTCGTTTAAGAAGTGCTTGCGGATCGCTTTTTAACATGATATTATATGCAGCATTTACATCAGCGTTGATATAAATCCCTTGATCTGATTGGAACAATCCTCTTTGTATTCTTTTTCCTTTGTAAGCTGTATGATGTTGGATAGATTCATTATCTAAAAAACTGCATTTGGATGTAAAACTCTCATCAACTAACTCAACTGTTATCCCCTTTTCGGCGGCTTTATACAATAAGAGATTGATAAGATGATAAAAGGGAATTAAAACGAAAAGTTGACTGGTTTTTCGTTTAAGTCGAATCTGTTGTTTCCACTTAGGATTATATCCGATTACAATGGTATGGAGATCCCTTTCTACCCATAAATCCAAGAGAAATTTACTTAGTTTGTGAAAAGCATCTTTCATTTTCCTTCTCCACTTCTCCCGAGTTCGATAGTAGGTTTTTCCGTAGTCCATTCTATTGTTTTGTTCAAGTTTCTTTCTTTGTTGTTGTGCATACTGCTTTTGTAATCTACTTGTTTTTTTCAAATAATATTGAGTTATTGACTTTACACCCTTCCCCTCGTCCTTGACAATAATTGGACGACTACCAATATTGTCCACAAAGGTAACGAGGTTCGTTAAACCTAAATCTATTGCTCCTTTTCTTTTTGGATTCTTCTTTTTTGACTTAGGAATATTCTTCTGATACACAATCTCTACAGTATAACCCACCCCTCGCGGAACAAATCTCACTTCTTTAAGCTTATGCTCTGCATGTAATCTAGTTTTAAGTGTAAATAGTATCTTTCTAGGTAAAACAAGCCATCCATTAACAATTTTTGCTTGTTGGTTGCTAACTATTGCAACACATTCTCCTTTAGGTGGTTTATAATTTGGAGAACGGGGAAATCCTAGGAATTTACTAGGATTGCTTTTCCACTCTTTTCTAGCTCTAAAATATGATTTCCAATTTCTTACCAGAAGTTTGATAGTATGCTGAGCTGTGTGAGCTGGAAGTATTCTATAGCATTCCTCAGATTTAAGTAGTTTATCAAGTTCAAAAAATGTTGGATTTAATTTCCCTCGTTGATTGTTTTTGTATAGATAATTTGCTCTATTATAGAGATTCTTTACTTGATGGCAAAGTGAACTTATAGTAGAATCTTTTCCAACTTCTATCACTTCTGTTCTATATACTATCACCATCAATCTTTATATTTCATTTTCATATTTAAACTCAGAAAAAAAAACATAACAGTTGAAAGTCTCCGAATATAATAGTAAAACTCAAAAGTGAGTCTATTCTGTTTAGTGTAATGGATATTGGTTTATCGATTCCTATTATGATGTCAGCTGAAGAAAAGGAACAATATGCTAAAACAGCAAAAGAAATTGGAGTTGATAGCATTTGGATTGGTGACAATCCCCCTATAAACAATGCTTTCCTTGATATTGGAAGATTATTCTCAAGTGTAAAAGATTTGAATTTTTGGACAGGAATTACCTCCCCATTTTATTATTCAGTTGAAGTTCTGTTTTCTCTCAGTGTTTGGTTTTCTCGAAATTACCCAAAGAGATTCGGTTTAGGTTTAGGAATCGGTAATATGGGTATCATTGATGATGAGAGTATTAAAGCTCAACCTTTCAGCAGCTTCAAGAAGGAAATTGAAAGACTATTTCAAATAATTCGGGTAAGAAAAGAACAACAGAATGAAGATGATTTTCCCCCTCTTGCAATTGGAGGACTAGGGAACAAAATGATGAATCTTGCATTCGAAACAGCAGATAATTTTCTACTAAATAGTATATCAGTTTTTGATTTGGAAAGAACTATGATTCAATTAGAAGATAGTCTATTAAGCGGTCCTAAAGGGACTAATATCATTCCCTATGGAATGTTACAAATAGCAGATAATACTGAAAATATGTCTTTAACACTTTGGAATATTGCTAAGGATATTGCAAAGAGTTGCTCCAAATCTATTCTGAAAGCTCATGGATATTCTGCTCAAATGATCCAGAAGATTAGGAATCTTCCCTGGGAGAGACAATATGAAATTCCAAAGGGAGAGATTCTTCAAATTGCAAATGATTTTTCCATTATAGGTTCAAAAGAGGAGATAATTGAAAGGTTAAAAATCTTCAAGCAATATGGTAAAGATAGTTCAATTAATGGAATAGTTCTCGGGTGGATATATTCAGAAAATCAGTGGGATGATTTGAAAGAAATAGTAAACTTTCTCAAATGAATTTTTTCGTTCTTGAGTTATTCTTCTTGAATTTCTTCTTTTTCTGGTTCTTCAACAGTTTCTGTCTCTTGTGGGGCTTTTTCCACTTTTTTCTTTGAGAATAAGTTTTTGAAGAAAGCTTGAGTTTTCTTTGCGCCAGATTTTGTAATTTCCTTCGTTTTATTGTAAGCTGGTGATAATCTTTCTTTTATTGTAGAAAAGACACTTACTTTTTGTTCTCTTTCTTTTAAGATTTTATTAGCAGTTCTCCTATTTCTCATTTCATCTCTAAAATCAGTTTTTTCCATTTCATCCAGCATAGCTAGCACTTGTTCTATCTTCTCAATATTCAATTCTTCTCCCAAAGGTAGCTTCACTAAACCCAATGGACTTAATTCAAAGACAGGGAACTTTTCTTCTAAAAATGCCAGATTATATGTGCCCTTAAGTTTAACTTTAGATTTTAGCTTAATATCTTTCTCTTTGACAGTAAACAATTTGAAATCAAAAATAACTCCTTTGATCTTTATCATCTTGAAAGTTTCTTGTA
>JAGLTB010000100.1 GCA_023270155.1 Candidatus Heimdallarchaeota archaeon
AAATCATTTCTCCCCAATAGTAACATTCAAAAACAAAATCTATCCTATTCTTTTGCCTAGTAAGGTCAGACAACATCTGGATGCGTTCCAGATGGTCGGGAAAGTTAAGTCCTTCAACGTGTGGCTTTGTACTAAGTTCCGCGAGGGCTTGGGAACAGCCGTTCGCTGCGATGCGTCGCGGCCATAGTGAAGGGGTAACACTCAGACTCATTCCGAACCTGAAAACTTTACTAGGTTCTTTACGTTAACCAGAAGTTTCAAACTGCTTTTTCAATTACTCACTTAATGTTTTAGCTTGTGCTATCTTACCTATACAACTATAACTGCTCCAAATGGAGCCAAAGCTATTCCCGCTAGTTTGAAATGTTGCACAGCAAAAGGTATTCCTATTATTGTTATAGCTAACAACAACGCTGCAGCAAGATGCCCTAATGCAATATACCACCCACCAAAGATAATCCATATAAGATTAAGAAGAAGTTTTCCTGCTCCTGTAGTTCCACGTCTGATATCTCTCCCAAAAGGCCATAAAGCGAAAGCTGCTATTTTGAAGCTCTGGATTCCAAAAGGTATACCTATAATTGTAACACACATTATTAAACCAGCAACAAACCATTCTACAGCGGTCCAAAAACCACCAAGAATTACCCATAGAATGTTTCCTATTAAACTAAAAAATCCACTCAATTTATCACACCTTACCTTAATGTTTCTGTGTTCTACCTTGTAGAGGTGTAATTATGGAAATGTATAGTTCTTAAACATTATCCAATTCTTTTTATCATAAAACTTAAAAATTAGCAATTTTCTTTCAGCTCGTTTGGTATCTTAAAAGTGGTTCATTATGCTAAAGTCTGAAATAACAGTGGAAAATAACAAATCTGCAAAACCTATTAGTCCACCGTTTATTTTTCGAGACCCCGAATCTCCAAAGAAGATTTTTGGAATGGCTTATTCATTACAGGAACTAGCCCAAATTCTTCCCTATATACCCTATTTCTCCATTGAATATCACCTGTATCGTGTAGAAGCTGATAATACCGTTGCAAGTGATCTTGGATTGTGGATTAGGTATATTCTAGGTATGAACGAATTATCGGATACAATAGAGGAAACTGGAAGCATACATAATGGTTTAGAGTTAAAAGAAAAATTAATTGAAATAGTAAACTCCCATTTTCTGCAAATCTAAACATGTTAGTTTATATTTTCCTAAATTTCAAAGAGGTTGGTTCGTAGATATCTCCCTTCTTAATTAATTCTTGAATAACTGATTCCACTATCGCTTTATCTAATTTTGTTTTAGATATAATATCTTCAAGTTCTACTCCTTCCTCAGTTTCCATAATTATTGACCATACTGACTCCATTTGCGCCATGTCATGTGCCTTGACAATCTGCTCCTCTGTGGGAAGTTCATAGTTCTTTTTTGCATATCTCTTTATTTTCTTTGCTCGTAAGTATAATGATTTATTTAAATCATCTATTTTCAGAATTTCATCTGGGAGGAGATACATTTCATCATCACTTTGTCTTGGTCTTCCCATTACTTCAACTTCTTCTCCTATTTCAAACCCTCTTAGGATTTCTGCTTGTTCTTCCCAGGCTTTTACTCTTATGGTATCTGATCCATCATCCAATGTGAAGTTAGCGTATGATTTTTTCTCTTTATCTCCCTCACTAAAATATTTAGCAACTATTGTGCCATTTATTCTGATTTTGTAAACTTTCTCCCCATTTCTGGTGATTAATACCCATCTAAATTGTTCATCACCTTCTTTTTCTAATCTACCTTCAACAAAATCAATAATGTACAGTTGGATAAGGGGTTGTGGAATGAACTCACTCATTTTTTTCACGGAAGAAGTGTATGTTATTTACTTATTGTTGTATCCAAAAATGTTTCTGTTATTTATTATATAAACTATATATATTAATAAAAAAAACTAAATTTCATTTGATGGAAAATTGTCAATGAACAATGCCTTTTTTAAGTGAAGAGTTACGTTTTTCATAATGGGTGAATCCTTAACATTTCGATTCTATCTGAAGAACTTCGGTTGCACTCAAAATCAGGGAGAGGGAGAGAATATTCGTCAGATTCTTCTTCAATCAAAAGGAGAAGAAGTCGATGATAAGTATAAAGCTGATGTCATTATAATCAATACTTGTGCAGTTAAAACACCCACTGAAGATAAAGTGATACAATTCATTTATGATTCCAGCATGACTGATGCAGACATTATTGTTACAGGATGTTTATCTAAAATCAACCCAGATAGAATAAAAAAAGCATGCCCTGATGCGATTCTAACTCCCCCCAATATTGGAAAATCAATTCTGAAATACGTACCTCTCCAGCTTACAAACGGAGAAGCCTATCAAATGGCAAAATTACCTGAAGAGCCTGTTTTCTTACTTCAACTACCTCTTACAACTATTGTTCCAATTTCTCAAGGTTGCTTGGGAAGTTGTACATACTGTACGGTGAAATATGCAAGAGGGTGGTTAACAAGCTATCCAGTAAAATCCATTGTTAATTACGTTAAGAAAGCTGTAGAGCTGGGTGCAAAAGAATTTTACATTACTTCACAAGATACTGCAGTTTATGGTAGAGATAATTGTGCAACTTTACCTGAATTATTGGAAAAAATCCTTGAAATAGAAGGAAATTATCAAATAAGAATTGGTATGATGAATCCTGCTTATGCAAGTGAGATTATAGACGGGATATTAGAACTTATGAAAAGAGATGAAAGGATTTATAGATTCCTTCATATTCCTGTTCAAAGTGGATCAGATAAGATTTTGGAATCCATGAAAAGAAAGTATAACATAGAATCTTTTAACCACTTAATTCGAAAAATTAGGAATGAATTACCAGATATTACATTATCTACAGATATCATTGTTGGTTTTCCTGGAGAAACTAATTTTGATTTTGATTTAACAGTTAAGTGTTTGGAGAAAAATCTATTTGACATAGTTAATGTATCAAAATATGGAGATAGACCTTTTGCAGCAGCATCCAATTTTCCAAACAAAATACCCTCTGATATTAAGAAGAAGCGCAGTAAGTATTTATCAGAAAAAGTACATGAAATTCAAAAACTTAGAAATGAAAAGTGGTCTGACTGGAAAGGTAGTGTAATTATTCTTAAAGAAACAACAACAGGGAATAAATTTGCAAGAAATATCCATTACAAACCAGTTATTCTAACTGAGGGTAATCTAGGGGATAGAGTGAGTGTACAAGTCATAGGTAATTCAAGAAGCACACTTAAAGGCAAAGTTATCAAATCAGTACCTCAGATAATTGAATGATTTTTACATAGCAAGAATTTCTGTTTTATCAATAGAAAACATACCTAGATTTACTTATTTTTCACCTTTTACTAAACTCTTTTGTTAATTAAATGTAAGAATATCTTATTTCTCACTGTTTTAGTGCTCATTATCGTGTATACCAATTTATTTTTAAATGATAAACTTATTATTTTTTTAGTAGTTAAAGCTTGAAAAATATCCCGACTTAAATCGTAAAACCAAGGAGTTCTGGTCCTAAAATTACAGACTATAATGTAACATTATTTAGTGATAACTATGAATGATAAAACTAACAGTGAATCAACGTATGATGTTGAATCAATTAAGGTTCTGGAGGGAACTGAAGGTATTCGAAAAAGACCAGCTATGTACATTGGTACAACAGGTGAAGAAGGGTTACATCACCTTGTTTGGGAAGTAATAGATAATTCAGTTGACGAATATATGGCTGGTGAATGTGAAAACGTTCAAATTGTTATACACAGAGACAAAGGTATTTCCATTTTGGATGATGGGAGAGGCATCCCTGTTGGAAAACATAAAAAGTTTGATTTAAACACTTTGGAAGTAATATTCACCAAATTACATTCAGGTGGAAAATTCGATAAGGCAGCTTACAAAGTTTCTGGAGGATTACATGGAGTGGGATTATCTTGTGTAAATGCTCTTTCAGAGAAACTAGTCGTAAAAATCTATGACAAAGATAAAGAGTATGTACAAGAATATGGAAAAGGAAAACCAACAACAGAAGTTGTTGAACGACCATTTGATGGAACTCCCGAAACAGGAACCTATATTTACTTTGAACCAGATCCCGAGATATTTCAATCTACAATTTTCACTTATGATACGATTTCTCGCAGAATCAAAGAAATGGCATATTTAAATAAAAACCTTCGATTTTCAATTACTGATGAGAGATGGGAACCTGCTAAGAAACAAGAATATCTTTTTGAAGGAGGAATAAAACAGTTTGTTTTAGATCTAACTAGAGGAAAGAGAAGTATTTTTGACAAGCCAGGGGAGGTTTTTCATTTTGAAAGAATGGTTGATGGTGTTATTTGTGAGATTAGTATTCTATATACTGAGGGATATAATGAAGTTATTATGGGATTTGTTAATGGAATTTACACTTCAGAGGGTGGAACGCATATCACTGGTTTCAAATCAGGATTAACCCGAGCCTTAAACGATTATGGGAGGAGTAAGAACATACTTTCCGCAAAGGATGATAATTTGCGAGGTGAAGATGTCAGAGAAGGATTAATCTCTATAATAAGTATTAAACACCCAGAACCTCAATTTGAAGGACAAACAAAAACTAAGCTTGGTAATAGTGAAGTTGAAAGTATAGTTCAAAGGATTCTGACAGACAGATTCAAAGAATATCTTACTATTAACACGAAAACAGCAAAGAATATCCTAGACAAAGCTGTTGATGCAAAACGAGCTAGAGTAGCTGCAAGAAAAGCTAGAGAATTAGTTCGTATGAAAGATAAAAGAATGGGTTTACCTGGAAGATTAGTGGAAAGCAGAGAAACTGATCCGGAAAAAAGAGAACTGTTCTTAGTAGAAGGACCATCAGCAGGAGGGACTGCAGTTAAAGCAAGAGACACTCAATTTCAAGAAATATTGTTCTTGAAAGGTAAGGTATTGAATGTATTCAAATCAAGGCTTGTCAAAGCAATAAGTAATAAGGAAATTCAAAGTATAATCATGGCAATAGGAACAGGGATTGGAGATGATTTTGAGATTGAAAAATGTAGATATGGTAAAATTGTGATACTTACAGACGCTGATGTCGATGGGGCGCATATAATGACTTTGCTCCTAACATTATTTTATAAATATATGAGGGTTTTAATTGAAGTGGGTAAAATATATGTGGCAAAACCTCCACTATTCAGAATTTATCTGTCGAGAGGTAAATCAAAACAATTGAAACATGAGAATCATGAATATTGTTATACAGAGGATGAGAGAGAAGCAATAATTTCCAAACTGGTTGAAAAGGGGACAGATCCATCTAACATCAAAGTACAGAGATATAAGGGATTAGGGGAGATGAATGCAGAACAGTTGGAAGTAACTGCAATTAGACCAGACAGTAGATATCTAATTCAACTGAAGATAGATGATGCAGCATTAGCTGATCAAAGATTCGAAGAACTTATGGGCAGTGATGTAACATTCCGTAAGAAATTCATAATGGATAAGGTTTTTAGCATTGATGCTGCTGAATATAAAAAAGAATATGGTGTTGACTACGTCGAGGAAGTGGAGGATGTAGAAATTACAGAGGAAGAATTGATCGATATCGAGATTTCAGGTGAAGAAACACCTGATGATCTGGAGCTTTAGTATTAATTTGGAGTTGACAAAAATTACAAGCAATGAATCGAAGGAAATAATCCATCGCGAATCCCTTGCGAAAACTTTGGAAGAAGCTTATGCTGACTATGCACATTATGTTATAAGTGAAAGAGCTATACCAGATGCACGAGACGGACTCAAGCCAGTTCATAGAAGAATCCTTTGGGCAATGCATCAAATGAGATTAACTTATGGAACCCCACATAAAAAATGTGCGAGAATTGTTGGAGAGGTTACTGGTAAATATCATCCACATGCAGGTGGTGTTTATGAAACTCTTGTGAGACTAGCTCAACCTTTCTCACTTCGATATCCTGTTGTGGATGGTCAAGGTAATTTTGGTTCTATTGATGGATATCCTCCTGCAGCAATGCGTTACACAGAAGCAAGATTAGCAAAAATTTCTGCTGAATTATTACAAGATGTTATACCTGAAATAGTCAAGTTCCAAGAAAATTTTGACGGTGAAGAAATCGAACCAACGGTTTTACCTGTTAAGATTCCTTTGCTCTTTGTAAACGGTACTTCAGGTATTGCAGTTGGTTTAAGTTCAAACATTCCTCCACATAATCTTTCCGAAATGATAGATGCGACAGTTAAATTAATTGACGATTCAGAGACTCCTATTGAAGAATTAGCTAAGATTGTTAAGGGTCCTGATTTTCCAACAGGTGGTGTGATTGTCAATGGTAGAACCATGAAAAATTACGCTAAGACAGGTAAAGGACCAATAATTTTAAGAGCTAAAATTGATGTCAAGGAAGCCACAGAAACTAAGGAAGAAGCTACAATCATAGTCCAGGAATTACCATATTTAACTAATAAAAGCACATTAATGGAAGAATTGCACAACTTAATTTCATCCAAGAAAGTAAGAGGAATTACAGATGCTAGAGATTTATCAAAGGATAAAATTCGAATTGAAATAGATGTGCATGAAGACTATTCTCATGAAAAAGGTGTTAAAGTTATTATTGGTCAATTATTCAAAAACACCCAATTAGAAAAACCATTTTATGCTAAGAACATGGCTTTTGCAAGAGGAAGACCACTTTTATTAAATCTAAAGCGATCTTTAACCATATTTTTGGAACACAGAGAATATGTTGTAAGAAAAACAATTCAACACAATCTTAACAAGGCATTAATGCGTCTAAACATTCTAGAAGGATTATATATTGCACTTCAGAACATAGATGCTGTTATAGCACTCATAAGGAAATCAGACAATCGTACTGATGCTCAAGAAAAATTAATGAAAAAATTCAAACTTAATGAAGCACAAGCCAAAGCAATATTGGCAATGCAACTTGCTCGTCTCGCAAAAATGGAAGTTGAAGCAGTTGTTACTGAAAAGAACGAAGTAGAGAAGAATATCGAAGAATATAGAGATCTCTTGGCTCATAAGAAGAAGAGAATGAAAATTATTAGGAAAGAGCTGCTAGAAATCGAAGAAAAGTATGGAGATGAAAGGAGGACAAAAATCCAGTTCAAATCAGATATACCCTTGGATGCTAATATTTACGATATGCTTCATGACAGACATCTTCTGATAACAACAACAAAACAAGGTTATGTTAGATCTATTGAGATTAAGAATTTTAGAACTCAAAGAAGAGGAGGGAAAGGGATGACAGCTGTCACTTTTCGAGAAAATGATTCATTATATGACATGCTTGTTACATTAAATAAAAGTACTCTACTTTTGATAACGGAAAATGGAAAAGTTCATTCAACTCCAGCATTTGAGTTACCAGAAGCTAAAAGAAGAAATGCAAGAGGTAGTCCTTGGAAAACAGTTTTACCTGTTGATTCTTCTGTTGTAAAAATTGTTCCTGTTGAACGAGATTCTTTTGACAAAGGTCTTTTCCTCTTTTTCGTCACAGCAAAAGGGATCGTAAAAAAGACTAGTTTATCTGCTTTTTCAAATGTTCGAAAGACAGGTATCATCGCTATAAAAATAGACGAAGGAGACAGAGTTGTCGATACATTTGTTACTACAGGTGAAGATCATATTTACCTTGCAACTAAGTTAGGGTTGACTGCACACTTTTTTGAAAAAGAAGTTCGTCC
>JAGLTB010000101.1 GCA_023270155.1 Candidatus Heimdallarchaeota archaeon
GAAGTGATAGGTGGTGTTCCGATACCTGATGCTATGCTTAACGATTGTTCAATTCTAACAGTTACAGAAATGGGATATGGAAAAAGAACTGCTTGTACAGAATATCGTTTTACTCATCGAGGTGCTAGGGGGGTAATTGATATAAAAACAGGAGAAAGAAATGGTAATGTCGCTTCAATGTTAGTAGTGCCTAGGAAACCAATAAAAGAAAACAGTATATCCTTAATCAATAACAAAGGAATAAGCATTAGAACAAGAATTGAATCAATTAGAGAAATAGGCAGAAACACCATGGGAGTTAGAATAATGAATCTGAAAGAAGATGAAAATATAGTATATGTCAGTCTAATTGATTTAAGTGAAGAGGATTAAATAACTAAGGGTTATGTGTAACCTTCTCTTTTATTTAACTCACCAGAAACTATTTGTTTAAACAATTTATCAAAAGGTTTCTTTCCTACTGCACCAACAACATTTCCCAGATATTTACCATCCTGAAATACTAGGAAATTTGGAATGGAAGAAACTTGGTATTTCATTGCAATTCTAGGATATTGATCTATGTTCAATTTTCCAATTAATACTTGTCCTATCCATTCTTTAGCTAATTGCTTCATTATTGGTTCCATGGTTCGGCAAGGAGCACACCAGGCTGCCCACAAATCGATAACAACTATTCCTGATTGACCAATAAAACCTTCAAATGTTTGCTCATCAAGCTCATTTAATTCAGCAATCGGAAAAGTTCCCACTACAGGAACATCGTCATTCATCAATTTAGTAAGCTTTTCTTTTCTAATTCTCTCTAATTCATCGTCCATTCTATAACACCTATGTTTGTGTAATATTTTCGCTCTGTGTAATATTTTCGCACACTCGCTTTTTAAATTTTCTATCAGACAAAACTACGCACAATAAAACTTATTATGTGTAAGATTGTCCCACACTTGATGAAGAAATGTTTGGTTAATCTTCCAGGAGTAATTCGAAATGGAGGACGGTGTGATATTTTTGAGTGTTTGTTTGGTTTAAAGCCTATTCATGTTAAAATTTATTTCTATATCTTAAAACAAAAAAGAACCACCAAAGAAATCTCTTCACATGTAGATCGCGATAGAACAACTACAGTTAGACTTCTTCAAAGCATGGAAATGCAGGGAATACTTAACAAAGAGATTGAGTCGCTCCCATATGGAGGAATAAGAAACACCTATAGCGGAATTCCTCAAGAAAAAATAAAGAACAGATTACAAAGAACTGTCAAAGAAGTTGAATCTGCGGTAAACCAATTAGTTAATCAAGACTGGGAAAATATGCCAGAGTAGCCAAGACCACTTAATACAGAGTTTTTCTTTAATATTGTAAAAACAATATATTTATTACATGTGCGTGAAAAATACACATGCGAGATAGATTATATGTATCGTTGCTTAATTGATTTACCAGATAACTTTCGTAAAAAAGTGGAAGAGAGAGAAACAGAGCTTGAAGTACTTGGTTTAAAAAACTGTGCTTGTGAAGATTGGGAATGTGATTTCTGTATATGTCCAATTTTCGAATTTGTCTTTGGTTTAAAGCCGCTACATATTCATATTTATTTTTACACATTAGCTGGGAAAAGAACTATCAAAGACATTGCAACTAGAATTAAAAGAGATCGAACAACTGCAGTCAGGTTAGTTCAAAACCTAATGAAACAAGGACTTGTAAACAAGGAACAAGAAATGTTACCTCACGGAGGATTACGTCACCTTTATTCAGCTATTCCTCAAGAAATATTGAAAGAGAAACTAAAAGAAACAATAAAGGATGTCGAATTTATCGTTAAAACCATAATAGAGCAAGATTGGTCAAAAGTAAGAGATAAATCGCAAGAGGAAGTCAAAATTTCATAATCTGCTAGAAATCAAAATCCTCTAACTCGTCCATGGATCCTGTTAAGTCTTCTTTAGATTTTTTCTTCTTCTTCTTCTTCTTCTTATCCCTAACCTTATTCACTGCAGAAGATAATTCTGAGATAAATTCCGTTGGCATTGTCGGATCTTGTTGCATTTCATCTGGATCTACAATCTGATCAAGAGAAGGTTGCTCAACTAAAGGTTTTGGTTCTGAAGAAGGAGGTTCATATTGTTGCCCTCTTGGTTCAGAATGTGCTGGTGTATCAGTAATTGCTATTTCAAAAGTTTCAGTGTCCTCAGAAGAAACATCTGGTTCAGCGACTAATTCTACTTCAGAAGACATTCCACTTAAACCAGGGTGTGTGTCAGCAGCAGCTTGAGCAACAGATGAATCTGAACGATCAGGTACTAAACTACCGTCTTGAAGCATTTTTACTATTTCTTTACAAAGTGCTCTGTTCTGCGGATTTAGCTGGTACATATAACGTGGTAAATTAGTTTTTATTTGTTCAAGAAAATAAACCGCTGTTTCGTGGTCTTGAATATAGAAGGCCTGAAGAGCTTGCATAATTAATTGTTGAACGAGTTTATCAGGTGGAACTGATGATTGTGGAGAATGTGGAAACATAAGATACCCTATGCTACATTAATGGAGGAAATATAATAAAATTGTGGAAAAGGAAAAGCATCAGAAGAAGAAGTAATAGAGAGTTTACTAATTGAAGAACAGACTAGTATTAACGTTATAGTAATTTCAGCAAATTTATATTTCCAGTATTTGCTTTAAACAAAAGGGACTTGAAGATACTGAAGAAAGAGGATAATTTTATTGCAAGATTAAAGAGTTTTCTTGTAAATAGGCTTTACTTAAATGATCGTAGTCGTCTTTCTATAATCTTGATAGGCATGGTTGGGAGCTTTCCTATGATCATCTTCATGTCGTACGTTGGTCTTCATCTGGAGGACATTCATACAATGGTTTGGTTGATTGGATTAATTTTAGCTTTCAGAAATATATACCAAATTTTCTTGCGTGTCCCTCTTGGTCACTTCTCACAAATGGTTGGAAGAAAACCCCTTCTAATAGCAGGTATTGGGTTCTACACCTTGAGTTTGTTTGTTATGGCTCTGTCAACACATTGGAGCATCGTTTTAGTAGCAGTGACTTTTCTTGCAATAGGCATGTCCTGTTTTTGGCCAATTTTATTTGCTTATATAGGAGATATCGAAGAGAACAATATTGGACAACTCCAAGGTCGTGTCTTTCAAGGAACTGATCTGGGAGTGATTTTGGGCTCTTTACTTGCAGTGTTATTACTGAAACAATTTCAAGTAGAACTTCGAGTTTTGTTTGCATGGGGAGCTGGGATCTCTCTCATAGGCGTAATCGGAATGGTATTTTATATGCCTGAAGTACTCAAAAAAGAAGATAGATTGCAAGTAGAATCTAAGATAAGAGCATTGCTTGAATCATTCGTTACAATGTTTAAAAATTTAGCAAATGTGACTAAGCAAAAGAAATTAAGCTTCATTTATGTTGTACAGTTGCTCATCGCATTTTTAGAATATATGGTTACAGCATTTTTCCCTTTCCTAGTTGTGTCAAAGGGATATCCTGATGACGTAGTAGCTCAAGTTTTTTGGATAAGTGCAGGTGTTTTGATCTTTTTCAAACCATTTCTTGGTAAAATAATTGACAAAATTGGTTATAGAATGCCCATGCTTTTTACAATACTAATTTCCGCGAGTATGCTTGTCTTAATGACATTCGTGGATTCCTTTGCATGGTTGGTTGTTGTGTACATAATTTACAGTGGTAGCAGTCTTACAAGTTATATTGGTGTTAATACAGGAACAACAGTAGAATCAAAGACTGCACAAAGAGGAATGGCTCTAGGAGCTCTAGGATTTTATGTTTCTTTTTCCAGATCAATTACAACCTTCAGCTTAACCCCCATATGGAACGGCTTCGGGATAAACTGGGTTTTCCTATCAACAGCGATCATAATCTCCTCAGCGGTTATTGTGGTCTATCTAATCTATTACTTAGTGGGAATTAGAAATAACAAGAATAATAATCAAAAAATCTCTCATCTATAATGTTAAGAAAAGTAAAAGGGAGAATATCAGTAGTTTAGTTTTATTTCTCCTTTGTTTATAGATTGAATTCCGGTATAGACTGTACTTGCAATCAATATTGCACCAATTACAAAACCAGCCCAGTACCAACTACCCATAGCAAATGCTACTCCAGATAAACCACACATAAGATAATGCAAAGCAGCTTTGTTCTCCTTTTTATTATATTGAATTATTGCTAAAACAAAACCTACAGGCATAATTATTATTGATATAGCCATCAGCAAGAACAATTTATTCTTCTCATCCTGAGTTGGAGGAGTAAGTGTAGTTGTTGCTGTTGGAAGTGCTTCATCTGAAACTGGTTGTGTTTGTTGTTCTTCAGTTGTTTGTGGAGGTTGTTCCTGTATTGGTTCTTTTGTTTCAGTACTAGCTCCACAACTTGAACAGAACTTCACACCTTCTTCTAGTTTCGCACCACATTTTTGACAAAAATTAGTATTAGACATCTTATAACTTCCTAACATTATTTTTCTTTATTTGATTACTCAGATATTTAACTTTATTCCCTCATCAAAAATCAAAAGAATCATTGGTTTCTTAAATATGAAAGATAAATCATTTAAAAATAAGAATTGTACTTTCTTAAAATGCTAAACTTAAGTGATGTGCATCATTTATGAGAAATGAACCTAAAGTGAACAGAAAGAACCTCAAGAATCATATCTCTGAGAAATATGGTATTGAAGTTATGAAATTCACTTTTGTTCCAATAGGGGAATTTGCTTATTCATATGTATTAAAAGCAAACGATGAAAAGGAATACTTTCTAAAAATGTATGAATCTAATCGTTTAACTGATAGCAAATTACACTCTCTAGATTTTTCTTTGAGCATTGCATATCAGTTGAATCAAGATAGAGAGATCAGCCAAGTAATTTATCCAATAAAAACAGAAAAAGGATTACTTAAGACAAAATATGATAATCTAGCAATAGTTATCTGGTCTTTCATTGATGGAGATATTGTATCAGAGAAACAAAGCAGAACAAAGGACTTTATGATAGAACTTGGAGGATTACTTGCTCGAATACATCAAGCCACCAACTCTTTAAATCTGAATGAAGAAAAAACGTTGGTTTTTGAGATAGGGTTCAAAAATGATTTACTTACAAGTCTCAAAGAAGCCACGGAATGTGTAACTTCAACAGATAAAAATCACAACAAGCTCCAAAAAATGATTAAACCTCAAATGGATAACATCTTACAATCATTAATTTATCTAGAGGAACTTGCAGAGAGATTGAAAAAAGAAGATAAGTTAGACTTAGTAGTTTGTCATACCGATCCTATTAGACACAACATTCTTGTAAATGAAAATGGAATGATCTATTTAGTTGACTGGGATGGAGCAATTTTGGCTCCTTTTGAACAGGACATCTGGTTCTATCTGAATGAAAATTATCTTGAGGATTTTATTATTAGCTACAAACAAATTAGAAAAATAGATAAAATCAACGAAGATTTTATTGCTTTCTTATTTTACAAAAGAACATTAGAAGATTTAACGGATTGGATTTATCGTATTTTTTTCGAGGAAATGACGCAAGAACAAATTAAAAGTGATTTTGAGGGGTTGGAAGAGGATAGTCTTCCAGTTTTACCAAATATGAAGGAGATAGAGGAAAAGCTAAGGAAGAATGCAAGAAAGTGGGTTGAAATCTAAATTCAAGTAACTTAATCGAAATGTCTGCAATTTTTTAAACGAATTTTCTAATAGCGTTTTTCGAAGATTTTTATGCTCTTCCAAGAAGAATGCCCTATCAAGAAGCTAACCTTAATACAAGGTCTAAGTTAGAGAAGAAATTAAATAATTCCAATTCCAGTAAGGAGTGTGAATAACAGTATCCAACACCTTCTTTCCCTTCTAGAAAAAGCTGCAGCTGAAATGCTATCATATGGTGAAGAACCCACATTTTCCTATTTTGATACTTGTGAGGATGTAGGTATGTTCATTCAAAATATAGTTAATAAGATAAAAAATGGAGAAGTGGAAGAGATTTCTAAACTATGGTACATTTTTGCTCCAACTAGTGTTTGGGATGATTCAGGTGGTTCTCAAGAAATAGCTAATGAGATATTTAAGATATTGAATACAAAATACAGACCAGACAAAGAAGATTAAGATTATTATTCATAACAATTTCCTTAAATATATCACAAAAATCATCTTTTCCCATGGTAGAGGTATCTTATATAGAAAAAATAGAGAAAATTAGAGAGAGATACAACAAATCTTTTCGTAAATCACCAAATTCACCACTTATAGCTGAACAAAAACTAGATTTCAAAGGATTGTCCAACTTCCCAATAGATGAAAACTACAAGATTACAGTTGAAATGAAAGAGTTTGATGAACAAGATGAAATAATTATTTTGAGCTCTAAGGGTGACGAAAGGAAACACATAAGGTTTGCTTTGATTGAATTTGAATTAGAAGGACAACAGAACAGATTAACAATTTTCAAATTACCTAAACACAATTATCTCTTCTTACCTTTCAAAGATAAAACTACTGGAAATGAGACCTACAAAGATGGTAGATATGTTGAAGTTGAGATATTATCTGGTAATAAAGTTGTAATTGACTTCAATCTAGCATATAATCCATTATGTGCATACAATAACAAGTGGAATTGTACGAAGGTACCTGACGAAAATATTTTACAAATACCTATACCAGCTGGTCAGAAGAAATATGATGATTACAGAAGTACAACTTAATGATTCTGCTTAATCAATTTTCCACTTTTACTTGAGGGAGAGGTAAAAACTTAAAGAAATAACGAAGTATGTATTTTGATGGATATCTATGTAGTAGATATCGAGACAACAGGATTGGATGGCTGGCCTAAAGATTACGTTGTTGAGATTGCAATAATGCGAGCAAATGTACTAAAACAAGAAGTGGAACAGGTTTACCATTCAGTAATTCATCATGATATCTCCACTTGGGATGAGAGTATTCTTGATTCTTGGATTTTTAAGAAAGGAATAATTAGTGTTGACGAAATAAAACAAGCTAAGAAGGATTTAGCTACAGTTTCAGGAGAAGTTCGTAAACTGTTATCAAACAAATTTGTTGCTGCTTACAATAACGCATTTGATTTCGATAAATTTCTGAAACATGAACCATGGGATATTAACGATGAGAAAAACAAAAGTAAAATTGCTCCTTGTATTATGTTGACTGCATCTGAATATGTTAAATTACCATCAAAGTATAAGAAAAGAAAAATAATTAGGCAAACTGTAGCTAAAAAATATCTTCTAAACGAGAACACTGAGTGCATCAGGAATAACAAGGATCTCGAAAAAGAATTAGCCCAATATGGTGAGCACAGAGCAAATTATGATGCATTCTATGCAGCATGTATTCTTCTAGAATTATATAGAAAGAACCAGTATCGCGTTTATCCTCGAGTTTATTATGCGCATTCTTTGAACATTTATAGATCAAAACAAGAAAGGAAAGAACTCAAATTAATAAAAAGAACTCTTTCAAAAGCTGAAATAATCAATCCCGCTGTCTATGAGAAAAAATGGAAGAAATCAACAGGGAAGGAAATTATGAAGAGATGTCTTGATCTTATGAGTAACAGTGACATAGTTGTGTTTTCAGCTATAGAGCAGGAGAACAAGTATTTTGTAGGAAAAGGTGTTTTCATAGAAGTGAAGTTCGCAGAAGAACTTGGAATGGAAATATACTTCATAAGTGAGGAGCTAGAGAAGAAGTATACATTAGATATGTATGATGATAATGATTGGTCTCTCAAATTTGGAATTGTGAAATTAAAAAAACAAATTCATTGAGCATAGTTTCTCGATAAATTAATTAGTTAGAATTAGGATTTTGAATTGATAATATGTTTGAGTGGATTAATTTCTCCCTTCTAATCTCATCTCTTATTCTCTTTTCAGTACTGTATGGTATTAGCACCATGCCTGCAACCTTAAGCAAAAAACGAGGAGAAAAAGCTTGGAAAGAATGTAGAAATCTTCGAATAATTGCTTCAGTTTTTGAAGGCATATCAATAATAACAGCCATACTATGGATATGGTATCCAATTCCACAATTAAATTGGAAAATATTTTCTAAATGGTGGATTGGTTTTATTGTAGGTTCATTTATTACAATACTAGGAGCTATTGTTTTGTATTTAGGAGTTAAACATGCAGGTAAAGAAACGTTAACGCCTTCTCAAGATACTGAAATGTATGGAGGAATTTACAAATACATCCGACATCCACAAACGACTGGAGAGATGCCAATGTTTCC